>NZ_DBGS01000054.1:0-5353 GCF_002295455.1 Thalassospira sp. UBA848
CGGTAACGGGCGATGAACGGAACGGTGGAGCCTTCATTAAGCATCTCGACGGTGGCAATGACCTGTTCCGGACGAACCGAAAGTTCTTCGGCGATACGCTGGGGAATTGGACGCATGGTTTCTCCTTGTTTTGCTCGTAAGCTTGGAATAGCGGCTTTGTGCCTGCGCGAAAAGAGCCTGTTTTTTGCAAATTTTCGCACGCGGCCACATCAGGATTCCCTGTTTGATTCCAAAGGCCTGAAATCACTTGGGTTTGTGCATGCTTTTGCCCGATGGTCAGTGGACTTGCCGATATGGGTCGCGCACGTTATTTCTTTGGGAAATGTGATTTACAGGGCCATGCCCAAAGCAGGAGAAGCCGAATGGCCGGAAAGTTCCGCGAAACCGTCATTCACGAAGTTCCCAAGGAAAAGGCAGAGCCGCAGGCGGAAGCCAATCCGGCGTCTGAGGACATTGCCGGTGCAGAAGAAGCGCCCAAGCTGTCTCAGGATGCAATCAACGCCCTGAATGAGGCCAAGGCTGCCAAGGAGGCAGCCGCCAAGGCCCGCGAGATTGGCGGACCCAAAGGTCCGGAGCCGACCCGCTTTGGCGATTGGGAAAACAAGGGCCGCTGCATCGATTTCTGATTGCTGGGTTTGAGACAGATACAAGAAAGGCCGGAGCGATATGCACCGGCCTTTCTTGTATGGGCGATCAACGCTGTCGCAGATTATGCGCCGCGGATGGCTTTGATGTTGTTGGCATATTCAGACGGACCACCTTTGAAGGTAGCGGAGCCTGCGACCAGCACGTTCGCACCGGCTTCGATGACCTGCGGGGCGATTTCAGGGTTTACGCCGCCATCGACTTCAAGGTCGATATCGCGACCGGTCGCATTGATCATCTTGCGGATCCGCTTGATCTTTTCAAGCTGGCTTGGGATGAATTTCTGGCCGCCAAAGCCCGGGTTCACGGTCATGACCAGAACCAGATCGACCATGTCCATGACATATTCAATCACGCTTTCCGGGGTCGACGGGTTGAGCGAGACACCAGCCTTTTTGCCCAGCGACTTGATCAACTGCAGCGAGCGGTGCAGGTGCGGGCCGGCTTCGGCGTGGATGGTGATGATGTCAGAACCGGCATTGGCAAATGCCTCGATATAAGGATCGACCGGTGCGATCATCAGATGCACGTCAAACACCTTGTCACTGTGCGGGCGCAGTGCCTTGACCACGTCCGGGCCAATCGTGATGTTCGGTACATAGTGGCCATCCATCACATCGATATGGATATAGTCAGCACCGGCTTCGTCAACAGCGCGGACATCAACGCCAAGCTGGGCGAAATCTGCCGAAAGGATCGAAGGTGCGATTTTAATATTTGACGTGGTCATGCGTCACAGGTCCTGAAGCAATGCGGGATATGGGAAATGCGCGGCCTTCATACCCCAGATTGCACCCCATGTCACCCGAATGGGACTCATGGCTGCCTTGTGTGCGTCAAACTATGATCTTGTGGCTGAAAATCACGATTTTTTGACAAGGCGGGCACAGAAAAAGCCATCCATGCCGCCAAAATCGGCCATGTGAATCGGCAGAATGCGCAATTCACCAGCATCATTGATCGCCTCGTCCCAGCCACCAAGTTCATCAGCGGTGACGGGTTTGCGTTCATAATTCGGATGATCGGCAAGGAAGGATTTGACCTGATGCTCGCCCTCTTCGGGTTGAAGCGAACAGGTGCAATAGATCAACTCGCCCCCGACATTCAAAAGCTTGTCGGCCTGACGGAGAAGTTTGCTTTGGATCGGCAGAAGCGATTGCATCAGCTTATCATTCTGGCGCAGCAGGATGTCCGGATGGCGGCGAATGGTGCCGGTGGCCGAACAGGGCGCATCAAGGAGCACAGCATCAGCACGCGGTGTGTCGGGTGCCAGATCGGTGGCATCGCCAGTGACGACAGCCGCACCCAGTGACACACGCTCAAGGTTCTCGAAAACGCGTTTCAGGCGGCCTTCGGATTTATCGACCGCGATTGCACTGGCACCCAGAGATGCCAGTTGCATCGTCTTGCCACCCGGTGCCGCGCACAGGTCATAGATCGTTTTGTCCTGATAGGCCGAAAACAGGGTTGCCGGAATGGCAGCAGCCGCATCCTGCACCCACCAGTCGCCATCCTTGTAACCCGGCAGATCGCGAATGCGTCGACCCGGTTCAAGTCGTACCGACCCGGTCGGCAAGACAATGCCGTCCATTTTCTCGGCCCAATCAGCGGATTGCGTACGATCCTTGATCGACAGATCCAGCATCGCATGACCAAGGCAGGATTCGGCGATGCCCTGGGCGATTTCCGCACCATAGGCCTTTTTCCATGATCCGCGCAGCCATGCCGGGATGTTGAGCTGCCAGTCTTCGACACCTTCGGGCCATTCAAAGCCGTCACGCTGCAAGCCACGCAGAACCGCATTCACAAGCTTCACATATTTATGCAGGCCAGCATCGCGGGTCAGGTTCACCGTACTGTCGACCGCACCGTAGTCTGTTGTGTCCATAAAGAACAGCTGTGCGACACCCAGACGCAGGATGTTGGTCAGGCGTGCCGCAACCCTGTCCTGTGGCAGCTGATAGCGCGGCGCAAGCACCGCGTCAATTTCGCCGAGATGGCGCAGGGTGGTGCCAAGCAACTGTCGCAGGAAATTGCGATCAAGTGACGGCAGGCCATAACCATGCTTTGACAGAAGCTCGTCCAACGTCACTTCACCGCCGCGCAGTTCCTGCAGGGTCTTGAGTGCAAGCATGCGCGGATCCGGTGCCTCCGCCTGTTTGCGGGGGGCATTGCGCTGGGATGGACGGGAACGACGTTCTGCCAAAGGATATCTCCGGTTTCAGTTTATGTGCTGTAGTTAAGCCCAGCATGGCAAACTGTAAAGCATCAAGCATGGTTTTGCGCGGCATAGCTGCCTTGTGCGGCTTGGCCGGATGCATTGATCGGGTGAAAAGCCTTGCGATGGGCAATTGGTCCGGCTAATCCAGACGGATCAATGTGACGGGGACAGGGACAAGGGCGATCCAACGATGACTTTTGCAGGACTTGCGACCTTTGCAAGCATCTTTCTGGTCGGCTCTATGTTGCTGACATGGGTGGTGCTGAACTATCTGCGGCGCAAGGCAATCCTTGATATGCCCAACCACCGTTCCAGTCACGCCGTTCCGACCCCGCGCGGTGGCGGGCTTGCAGTGACACCGCTTTTGATTGTGCTGGTGGCAGGTGTTTTTGCCTTTACTGGTGTAACAGAAATCACGGACTGGTTGATGCTGGGGGCCTGTGCCGGGCTCGGGTTGCTCAGTTGGCTTGATGATCGTCATGACCTGTCTGCTGCCAAACGTTTTGCTGTGCAATTTTTCGCCGTAATCATTGGCATGTTGGCGCTTGATAAACCGGTTCTTGGTGGGTTGGTGCCGATCTGGCTGGATCACGTGTTGGTGGTTTTGGCATGGGTCTGGTTTATTAATCTGTTCAATTTCATGGACGGGATTGACGGGATTACCGGTGTCGAAGCCGGTTCAATCGGCCTTGGGATTTTCGTGCTCGCGCTTTATGTGCCGCTACCGCAATTCATTGGTCTTGGTTATATCGGGCTTGGCATTCTTGCGATCATGATCGGGTTTCTGATATGGAACTGGCATCCTGCGAAACTGTTTCTTGGTGATGTCGGGTCGGTACCGCTTGGCTTTATTCTGGGGTGGCTGTTGTTAAAGGTCGCATCCGAAGGGGCATGGGCCATCGCGCTGATTTTGCCATCCTATTATCTGTTTGATGCAACATTTACCCTGATCAAACGTGCCTTGCGGCGCGAGAAAATCTGGCAGGCGCATCGTGAACACTTCTATCAGAAAGCCACCCAGCGCGGCTTTTCCCATGCCCGGGTGTCGGTCATGATCCTGATCAGCAACCTTGTTCTGATCGGTGTTTGTTTTGCCCAGAGTGATACGCCGGACTGGATGCGGGTGATCGCAGCACTGATTGTTGTGCTTGGTCTGGTTGGCATGATGGTGCGGATGCCGGTGCGCGGAAACGCGGAGTGATGAACACTCTTCCGATGCGGGCACTGCTTGACTTGATCGGGACAGGACGCGAAAAGAAAGCCTTATCCGCCAGTCGCAAAGCGGGTATATCCTTATAAAAACATAAATCTGCGAGTAAGGGACCGCATGCTGCGATCGTTTCAGCGAAGCCACATCGCCTTTGTCCATGATGTCATCATGGCGGCAATCTCATTCCCGTTGGCGTTGTATCTGCGGGTCGGGGATGGTGTGGTTTACTATGCGCCGCATAACATCCTGTTTTCGGCAGGTATCTTTACGCTGATCGCGGCTGTGTCCTTCTGGTATTTCGGGCTCTATCGCGGGATCTGGCGCTATGCGTCGCTGAATGACGTGATCCGGATTGCCAAGGCCGTCTCGGTTGCGGTGGCCGTCCTTTTCCTTGTTCTGTTTCTGACAACGCGCCTTGACTGGATGCCGCGTTCGGCGCCGATTATTCAGTGGTTTTTGCTGATGGCGCTTTTGGGCGGGTCGCGTCTGACCTATCGGATTGCCAAAGACAAATCAACGGCGCGTGCACTGGTGCGCCAAGGGACGTCACGTTTGCCGGTTCTGTTGATCGGGGCTGGGGACGAGGCCGAGGCCTTTATCCGTGAAACCGAACGATCTGCAGATACGCCATTCAAGGTGATCGGCATTGTTTCCCTGACCCAGGGGCGTGTCGGGCGCAACATGCACGGTGTTGATGTTCTGGCGACGGTTGATCAGCTCGAAGACGTAATTTCGAAATTGCAAAAGGGCAGGTACGGTTTGCCCCGGCGGTTGGTTCTGAGCGGGGATGCGCTTCGCCATGAAGACAACGCCAACTGGGTCGAGATCGCTGATCGCTATGGCATGACGCTGGCGCGGTTGCCCAAGCTGGGTGATCTGCGTGAAGGCCTTGCTGATCCGCTGCAAATTCGCCCGGTCGCGATTGAAGATCTGCTGGGCCGTCCTCAGGCGCGGCTCGATCGCGATCGTGTGCGCGAAATGATTGCCGACAAGCGGGTACTGGTGACTGGTGCCGGCGGATCAATCGGTTCGGAACTCGTGCGCCAGATTGCATCTTATGGTCCAAGCAGTCTGACTTTGCTGGATGCCGGGGAGTTCCAGCTTTACGCCATAGATATGGAAATGGCGGAAAAGCACCCGGATATTCCGCGCGAAAGTATTCTTGGCGATGTGCGCGATCAAACCCGGATCGGTCAGGTGTTTGATCGCTACAAACCTGAAATCGTGTTCCATGCGGCGGCGTATAAGCATGTGCCGCTGGTTGAGCACAACCCCAA
>NZ_DBGS01000054.1:5737-36507 GCF_002295455.1 Thalassospira sp. UBA848
GTCGGCACGATGGTTCTGATTTCAACCGACAAGGCGGTGAACCCGGCCAACGTCATGGGGGCATCAAAACGCCTGGCGGAATGTTATTGTCAGGCGCTGGAAACCTTGCCGCTTGACCAGCGTGGATCGACCCGGTTTGTGACTGTGCGCTTTGGCAATGTTCTGGGTTCTACCGGGTCTGTGGTGCCGTTGTTCAAGCGCCAGCTTGAGGCGGGTGGACCGCTAACTGTCACGCATGAAGGCATCACCCGGTACTTCATGACCATTGCCGAGGCGGTGGAGCTTGTTCTGCAATCTGCGGAACTCGGACGTCACGGGGTGACCGAAGGCGGCAAGATTTTCGTCCTTGATATGGGCCGCCCCGTGAAGATTGTTGATCTGGCGCGCCAAATGATCCTGCTGTCTGGCTTGCAGCCGGACAAGGATGTGGAAATCAAGGTGACCGGCTTGCGTCCGGGTGAGAAGCTTTATGAAGAGCTTTTCCATGACTCCGAACCACCTGTTCCGACCGAAACCGACGGGGTGCTTTTGGCGGCCCCGCGTGTTGTGGATTACAGCCTGATCAAGCAGGTTTTTGATGCACTTGAAGACAGTGCAACCAATCGCAACACGACAAAAACGCTGGAGCTGATCAGCCAGTTGGTGCCGGAATTCCAACCGCCGGAGATCGGTGTGAAGTCGATTTTTGCTGACAGGAATGACAGCGAAACCGAGACGGCCTCTTAGGGTTTCTTGTCGCTCCACTGGAAATCGACCCTGCTCGACCCATTTTCATTCTTCGTTTCAAAGATCTGCACGTTCATTCTTTGACGGAATGAATTCGTGCAAAATTGTCGTTTGTCATGCCCGAAAACGGGTCATATTTTGCCATCCTGATGATGAATGGGAATGACCCTGCCCGGCAAGGACATTCCATTGGTTCACTATGATCCCGTCTTTTGGAGGCCCCATGTCGACAGACGCCTTTGTCCATCCTGATGAAATCCGTTCGATGTTTTCAAGCGCGATGTCTGACATGTATCGCAGCGAAGTGCCGCAATACGGCACGCTGATGGAACTGGTTTCCGAGATCAATCAGAGCAAACTTGAAGCCGAACCCGAACTTTCTGACAGCCTTGCACATAACGGTGAGCTTGAGCGTATCGACCTTGAACGCCACGGTGCGATCCGGCTCGGTAAACCAGAAGAACTGTTTAACATGCGCCGCCTGTTTGCCGTTATGGGGATGCATCCGGTGGGCTATTATGATTTGTCCGTTGCTGGTGTGCCGGTGCATTCAACCGCATTTCGCCCGATTGACGAGGAAGCGCTTAAACGCAATCCGTTCCGTGTCTTTACGTCTCTTTTGCGTCTGGAGCTGATCGAAGACGAAGATCTGCGAAGCCAAGCCGAAGGCATTCTGGCACAGCGTGACATCTTCACCGCGGATGCCATTAAACTGATTTATCTGGCAGAGAAAAACGGCGGTCTGACCCGAACGCAGGCAGAAAAGTTCGTTGCCGAGGCACTGGAGACCTTCCGTTGGCATAGCGATGCGACCGTAACGCTTGAAACCTATCAGAAACTTCATGACGCCCATCGCCTGATTGCCGATGTGGTCTGCTTCAAGGGGCCGCATATCAACCACCTGACACCGCGCACCCTGGATATCGATACCGTGCAGCAAGAAATGCCCGAGCGTGGCATTACGCCAAAGGCAATTGTTGAAGGGCCACCTGCGCGGTCCTGTCCGATCCTGCTGCGCCAGACCAGCTTCAAGGCGCTTGAAGAACGGGTGAACTTTATCGGTGGTCGCCGTGATGAAACGGTCGGAACCCATACCGCACGTTTTGGCGAAATTGAACAGCGCGGCATTGCCCTGACCGCCGAGGGGCGCAAGCTTTATGATACGTTGCTGGCCGCGACTCGCCACGCTGTGCAAATCAATGCGGGCGGCTCCAACGCACGCGATTATGAAACCGAACTGGCCGAACGCTTTCGCGCCTTCCCGGATGACTATGAAACCCTGCGTGTCGAAAAACTGGCTTTCTTCCGCTACAGCCCGACCAAGGCAGGTTTGAACGCGGCCAAGAAAGAGGATCTGGCGGGGTCGATCAACGCATTGGTCGATCAGGGATATCTGCGTGCCGATCCAATCATCTACGAGGATTTCCTGCCGGTCAGTGCGGCCGGGATTTTCCAGTCCAATCTTGGCAGTGACGAGCAGAAAAACTACTCTGAACAATCGAACCAAGAGGTATTCGAAGACTGTCTCGGGGCACCGGTTGGTAATGAACTCGACCTGTATGCGGGGCTTGAGCAAGACTCGCTAAACACAGCGCTTGAAGCACTCGGTATACGCAAAAACGTAGCCTGACGGTTAGCTTGGTAATATCTGGGCCGGGTGGCCGTAATGCCACCGCCGCTTTGCGTTGCAGGTGGATTGGCGTCAACGCACCCGGAAAACCGCCATGCAAGAATTCGGGGTCCACATTTTGCGTCGCACATGCTAAAGCTCCGCGCGAAACATGGTTCGGACTCATTGATCATGTGTCGGCCCAGATCGGATGCATCTGTTTCCGATCCCGTTTAAAGGCCGGTTTGCCCGCACACTCTCATTTCGCATGCACGAGCAGCCATGCGCATTCCTGATTTTGTGGGCCGATATATCATCAATGGGTCCGCAACCTTCATCACATTGATGCATGAAAGCGAACCCAATGACTGCTCGTATTGCGCGCGCGCTTATTTCCGTTTCCGACAAGACCGGTCTGGTCGAATTTGCCAAATCCCTCCACGCACAGGGTGTTGAAATCCTCTCAACCGGCGGCTCTGCCAAGGCGATTGAAGCCGCTGGCGTGCCAGTCAAGGAAGTTGCCGATCACACCGGTTTTCCCGAAATCATGGACGGTCGCGTCAAGACTCTTCATCCGAAGATTCACGGCGGCCTTCTGGGCCGCCGTTCTCTTTCCAGCCATATGCAGGCGATGGAAGATAACGACATTTCCCCGATCGATCTGGTTTGTGTGAACCTTTATCCGTTCGAGGAAACCGTTGCAAAGGGTGCCGATTTCGACACCTGTATCGAAAATATCGATATCGGCGGGCCAAGCATGATCCGCTCTGCGGCCAAGAACCATGAGTCGGTAACAGTGGTTGTTGATCCGTCCGATTATGACCGCGTCGTTGCCGAGATGAATGACAATGGTGGTGCCACCACCGCTGAAACCCGCCGTGTTCTGGCGGCAAAGGCCTTTGCCCGCACAGGTGCTTATGACTCGGCGATTTCAAGCTGGTTTGCCGGTGAACTTGGTGAAACCTTCCCGCAGCGTTTGAATGTTTCGAGCGAACTGAAACAGACGCTGCGTTACGGTGAAAACCCGCATCAGCAGGCTGCGTTCTATACCAACGGCAAGAACCGTCCCGGTGTGGCCACCGCGACCCAGCTGCAGGGCAAGGAACTGTCGTTTAATAATCTGAACGACACCGACGCCGCGTTCGAGCTGGTGTCCGAGTTCGATGAAAAGCCGGCAGTCGCGATCATCAAACACGCCAATCCATGTGGCGTTGCCGAAGGTGAAAGCCTGATTGAAGCCTATCACAAGGCGCTGTCTTGTGATCCGGTATCGGCGTTTGGTGGCATCATCGCTGTCAACCGTACGCTTGATAAACAAACAGCCGAAGAAATCGCCAAACTGTTTGCCGAAGTCGTCATCTGTCCGGATGCCGATGACGCCGCCAAGGAAGTTCTGGCTGCGAAGAAAAACCTGCGTCTTCTGGTTACTGGTGGTATGGCCGATCCGGCAGGCGAAGACATGACGCTGCGTTCGCTGGCGGGTGGTTACCTGCTTCAGAACCGTGATGCCGGTCGCGTCAAACGCGAGGAACTGAAAGTTGTGACCAAGCGCAAGCCGTCCGAGGCAGAGCTTGATGATCTTCTGTTTGCTTTCCGCGTTGGCAAGCACGTCAAATCAAATGCCATTGTCTATGTCAAAGACGGCAAGACTGTTGGTATCGGTGCTGGTCAGATGAGCCGTGTTGACAGCTCGCGCATTGCGGCATGGAAAGCGGAAGAAGCTGGCAAGAATGCCGGCGAGAGCGATCTGCGCACGCAGGGATCAGTGGTATCGTCAGACGCGTTCTTCCCGTTTGCCGATGGTCTTTTGGCCGCGGTCAAGGCGGGTGCGACCGCAGTGATCCAGCCCGGTGGTTCCATGCGTGACGAAGAAGTCATCGCCGCAGCTGATGAAAATGACATCGCCATGGTCTTTACCGGCATGCGTCATTTCCGCCACTAGGCGCTTCGGACCTTAAAAGCAAAACCCCGCAAGGATGTGCCTTGCGGGGTTTTTTGTTGGTTGGATCAGAACGGAAAATCAGGCCTTAACGGTTGCCTTGCCGTCTTTGGCGCCGTCGTTTGTCGGACCGACTTTGGCTTTGTCCGTTTCTGTATCCTGATCAATAACGACGCCGGTTTGTGCAATCGCAGATGGTTTTGCGGTGTCCGGTTTTGCGGTTTCCTTGGTGGCCTCGTCCTGATGAACGCGAAGCGGTGCCCGCCATTCAACGCTGCCAAACGAATGGCAGGACGGGCAGGAAACAACCCAGCGGTCAGTTTCAGCGCCGCAGGCCCCGCAACGCCAATCCGGATCAGGATTGGCATGGCTTGCCTTGATCAGCAATTCACGCGCCTTCGCACCGTCCTGATTTTCACGCAACTCAAGATCGGCCAGAAGGCGGTAATGACGCGCTTCGGCCTTTGTTGCCATGGCCTTTTCAATATTGCTGCGTGCAATGCCCCAAAGATCTGCTTCAAGGGCAGCTTCGGCCAGGACGATCTGGCTTTCAACATGACCGGGGTTGTTGGCAACCAGCTTTTCAACTGATTTGACCTGTGCCAACGGATCACCCGTCAGGGATTCTCGGAAAATAGCCCCCAGCGCCGCGGACGGGGTGGTGCGCCAGCTTTGCATCACGACATCGCGCGCCTTGCTATCCTGTTTCAGATCACGATAAAGCCCGGCCAGAAGCACGGCAGCGCCGGTGAAGTCGCCCGCAGAGTTGAGCGCTTTGCGCAGAAGCTTGATGGCCTCGGCATTTTCACCGGCGGCGATGGCGTCTTCTGCCTTTGCCGTGATCAGAAGGGCGCGGCGATGGGTGAGTTCTTCCTCGCTAAAGACGGATGCTTTCTGCGCATCAACCAACAGGCTAAGCGCCCTGTCCCAGCGTTTGGAGGTCAGCAGCAAGTCAAACAGTGTCACTATGACAGCCGGATTGCGTGGACGCAGCCGGTGTGCCCGTTCAGCATAATCAAGCGCAGAGTCGCGATCATCGGCTTTCAGGGAAAGCTGTAACAGACCACGAAGCCCAAAGAACGCAGAGTCGGGCTTCTCGAGCATCGCCTCAAACTGACGCTTGGCGGCATCATTATTGCCATCAAGCTCTGCAGCTTGTGCGGTCAAAAGCCGGGTCAGTGTGTCATCCTCAAGATAACGGTCCACAGCCCTTGTATGGCGGAGTGCCTGACGCACATCACCTGATGCCAGTTCCAGCAACCCCATGGTCAGGGCCTGCTGGCCTTTCTTGCGGCGTCGGCTGCCCAGCAGGCGGCCGAGCCAGCCCGGCGAATTGGCGATAATGGTCCAGCCACGCCACAACAAGACCAGAACGGCCGTCAGCGCCAACAAGCCAAGCGCAACCATGCCGATTGACCCGTCAAAGCGATATCCCAGCCAGACAATTGTCATGCGGCCCGGATTATCGGCAAACCAGACGGTGCAGAAAACCAGTGCAGCGGTGATCAGGATAAAGATCAGAAGGCGGATCATTGGCTACCCTCCGGACCGGTACTGGTCAGAATGCTGATTGCATGTGAGCTCAGTGTGGCAATCGCGTCATTCAGGGTCTGGCGATTTTCGGCAGCCTGAAGCCAGTTACTGACGGCGGCGGCAGCATGATCGCCTTCGATCCCTTGAAGGGCCTCAACGGCCGCATCAAGGTCATCCTGTGCCAGGGCGTTCTCTGCCAGAACCAAGCGACCTTCAAGCGACTCCTCGCCCGCTGCATCCACACGCCGGATCGGAACCAGCTTCTTGATGTTCGCCCAGGTCGCATCAAGGACACTTCCAGAATGATCATCGGTGGCAGCCGCGACGGCTTCCTGTGCCATCGCCGGGAAGGACTGACGCAGTTTTTCAAGGGTCGGTGCGCCCTGTTCGGCCAATGGTTTCAGGGTTGCGATCTGTTGCGCAATGACTTCGTCGTCGCCGGCACTGCGTTCAAGCTGGTTCAACGCAATCACAAATGGTCCGCCCCGCTGAAGGGCATCACGCAGGATGGTCACGGCCATGGCAATTGCCTGACCGCGGCTTTCAACCCGCAGGCCGCTGGTCGCGCGGATTTCTTCTTCCATGGTCGACAGGCGCGCAGACAGTTCGCGCATTTCATTGGCGACACCGGCCAGTTCGCTCTCGACCCGTGCCAGTTCCTCGATCGGGGCGGTACGGGTTTCGATTTCTGCCATGCGGCGTGCAACCGTGTTGTTCAGCGTATCGCCACGTTCGTTATTCAGGCGTTCACGAAGCGCATCAATCGTACCTTCCAGACGCGACAGGCGTTCGGTCAGATCGGGATCAATTACAACAGCCCCATCCGGGATGGGGGCGGTATTTGCTGTTGATGCACTGTTTTCACCCGCGCTTGGCAGCATGTCTTCGGTTGCAAGTGCGCCATCATCCTTCTCGGCCATTCCGGCATCTTCGCTGGGGTCTGGAAGAGTTCCACCCTCCGAAGAGCTGGTATCAGCCTGGGTGTTTGTAACGGCAACTTCGGTGCCGGACGTTACATCCGGGCCAACGCCCTCTGGCGCGATTTCAGCAAGAATTTCGCCAGGAATATACTGTGCCAGAACCGGTTCGGCATCGCGCCACCAGATGGCACGCGTCAGCCAACCAGCAGCCAAGGCGCCGACAATGATGATCACGAAAAGGAACAGAGCTTTTCCACCGCCGCCGCTTTTGCTTTTGGGTGCGGTGCCTGGCTTGGGCGAGGCGGCCTTTGCCCCATCTGCGGGTTTGGTGTTTTTGGAGTCGGGTTTCGAGGTGCCGCCTGTCGGTGCACCAGCATTGTCCGTGGTTTTGCCCGCAGCACTGTTGTCTTTGGTCGTGCCGGTTGCACCAGCCTTGCCCGTTCCGGCGTTTGGCACGCTGGACTTTGGTGCAGACCCTGTCTCGGCCTTTTTGCTGGTCGAGTTCGCATTGCCCTTGCTATCAACGGAAATGGTTTCGGACGATTCTTTTTTATCGGCCGAATTTGCGGAAGCATTGGTTTTTGGCGTTTCTGGTGTTTTCACGATCAGACCATTGCAGTTTGCGGTTATTCCCTAAACGGCGTCAGGCGCTGGAAGCCATCACGACAGGGACCCTAGCTCGGAAAGAAGGTATTCTTGTGTCGGTTGTGATGCAACGCGCGTTCTATGCCATGTAAGGTCGGATATCTTCGATTGCACCGCCGGACTCAGGCAAATTGCGCTCGTTTCTGACAAGTCTCTCTCCAGCTTATAGCTGCGCACAAGCTTAACAAAGGTTTCCGCAGTGCGGGGAGAGAAAAATAAAATAGCATCAATATGATGGTTGCGCAGGGCTTCGAGGACGTGTTGCGGAAGCGTGCTGCTTTCACGCGCCTCGTAAACGGTTTGACGGTCTATCTGATAGCTGTCAGCCAAAAGCATTTGACCAAGATCACCAGCTGTCTTGCGCGCCGCCGGATGGAACAATGACCCGCGCCGGGGATCAACCATTTTGCGAATCAATTCGGCCAGATCATGAATGTCTCCATTGGCCGAATGAACATCACCAAAGCCAAATGCACGGCATGTACGCGCCGTGGCGTCACCAACACAATATGCCGGAAGGGACCGGTCATCGGTCAGCTTGACAAAGGCCCGTACACCGTTTGCGGATGTAAAGATCACGGCTTGATAGACAGTCATATCAAGCGGCTGAACCGGTGCGGGGAACGCAATATTCAGCATTGGCGCAGACAGGTGGCGGAAGCCGCGCTCGTCAAGCGCGGCCAAAAGATCGGCAGAGTCGGTATCGGGCCGGGTATTCAGTACCAAGGGTCCCATCTGCGTCCCTGTCTGTTGCCAAATCAGGCGGAAATGAAATCTGGACCGCCACGCTGTTTAAGTTCTTCACCGGCATCTGTGCCCGCCGCACTTGCTGTTTCCAAATCCGGTTTGGCAATCATGCGTTCGGTATCAAGACGTTCGCTGCCATCAGGACGTACGATCGATACACGCAGCCGCAGGCTGCCATCGTCCTGAAATTCGGCCAGTGCAGCAATCGGGGTGCGGCATGATCCATCAAGTGCCTTAAGGGCTGCGCGTTCGGCTGCCACACGAATGGCAGAAGTTTCGCAATGAAGCACGGCAAGCCATTCTTTGCTCTGCGTATCGCTTTCGCGAATGGTAATCCCGATTGCACCTTGTGCAACAGCGGGGAGCATTTCGTCTTCGGATATCGGGGCGGTGGCGATGTCGGGCTGTCCGAGACGATTCAGGCCAGCCATTGCCAGAAGCGTTGCATCAACTTGTTCTTCGCTGAGTTTGCGCAAACGGGTCTGCACATTCCCGCGGAAGGTGATGACCTTGAGGTCAGGAAACTTGTTCAAGATCATGGCTTGGCGACGAAGGGATGCCGATCCGATTACGGACCCGGCAGGCATTTCCGCAAAGCTTTTGTATTTCAGCGAAATAAACGCATCGCGGACATCTTCGCGTGGTAGAATAGTCGGCAGGATCATGCCGTCCGGCAGAACCGTTGGGACATCCTTCATGCTGTGGACAGCAAGGTCGATCTCACCGCCCAGAAGTGCGTCATCGATTTCCTTGGTGAACAGTCCTTTGCCACCGATTTCAGACAGGGCACGGTCAAGAATCTTGTCGCCGGTGGTGGTGATCACAGTTATGGCGATTGCGCCTTCCTCGGCAAGTTCCGGGTGGGCGCTTGCCAGTTTGTCACGGACCTCATGCGCCTGCGCCAGAGCGAGGGGCGAACCACGGGTACCAATGCGAAGTTTTGCTGTATCTGTCATGGGTGAAGTCTTAGTCTTAAAACTGTTTAAAAACAAGGTCTGCGGGCAGGGTTCTGCCCCTGTTAAGAGGTGTGGATTTTTGGTGATTGTAACGGCTCGAATTTGTGCGGCATTGATTTAAGTCGCGGGTCAAAAACTTCGTGCCCTTCGCGAAACGCGATAACTGCATATGGCAGTTGCGTCGCACAGGGGTGGAAAGCACGGAAAGTTTCGGCTACATCATCGCCACGCCTATCATTGGATTCCGATTGCCGCAAATGGCGGCAGAGCTGGCTAAACGGATCAGGATCATGATCGTTCTGGGTATCGAAACAAGCTGTGACGAAACGGCCGCTGCTGTTGTGAATGACAAGCGCGAAATTCTGGCAAACCGTGTTTTGTCCCAGCTTGATGACCATCGCCCTTATGGCGGGGTTGTGCCTGAAATCGCAGCGCGCGCCCATCTTGAACATCTTGACCGTCTTGTGGCTGAGGCCATGGACGATGCCGGTGTGGATTTAGACGATCTTGACGCCGTTGCCTGCACGGGTGGTCCGGGACTGATCGGTGGTGTGATGGTGGGTACGATGACCGCCAAGGCGATTGCCTTTGCCGCCCAAAAGCCGTTTCTTGCTGTCAATCACCTTGAAGGTCACGCATTGACCGTGCGCCTTACCGATGATGTCGCTTTTCCCTATCTGCTTTTATTGGTGTCAGGTGGGCATTGTCAGGTTCTGATTGTCGAGGGTGTCGGCAAATACAAGCGCATCGGAACCACCATTGATGACGCGGTCGGTGAGGCTTTTGACAAAACGGCCAAGATGATGGGCCTTGGTTATCCCGGTGGCCCGGCGCTTGAAAAGATTGCGGCCAAGGGCGACCCGAACCGGTTTGGACTGCCGCGCCCGTTACGTGGGCGTCCGGGCTGTGATTTTTCCTTCTCGGGGCTCAAGACCGCCGTTCGGACTTATCTGGACGGCTTCCCGGTCGAACAGCAGACGGAAGAAGTCAAAGCCGACCTTGCCGCATCCTTCCAGCGTGCGGTGGGTGATACCCTGATTGACCGGGCGCGCAATGCGGTGTTTGAATTCATGCGCGATTATCCGGGTGGCAAAACGCTGGTGCTTGCTGGCGGGGTTGCAGCGAATAAATATCTGCGCACCCGTTTGGTGGAGCTGACCGATCAGGCGGGTATGGAACTGGTTGCGCCACCGCTTAATCTTTGCACCGATAACGCAGCCATGATTGCATGGGCCGGGCTGGAACGTTTCCGCCTTGGGGAACGCGATGATCTTGATTTCAAACCGCGCCCGCGTTGGCCGCTCGATCCCGAAGCACCCAAACGTCCCGGTGCCGGGGTAAAGGCGTAAGGCCAAACTGACCTCGTTTGACATATTTTCCGATCCTTAAGACAACTTCACTTTTGCCGGATACAGATCATGAAAAAGCGCATTACAGTTGTGGGTGGCGGTGCCTGGGGGACGGCCCTGGCTGTGCAGGCTGTTCGGGCCGGTGAAGATGTTGAACTGATCTTGCGTAACGAAGATCTGGCGGACCAAATCAACACCAATGGTGAAAATGATCTTTATCTTCCCGGGATCGAATTGCCCCGTGCACTGCGTGCAACCACCCACTATGAAGGATTGCGCGACTCTGATGCGGTTTTGCTGGTTACCCCCGCGCAGCATTTGCGCGAAACCCTGACCAAACTGTCCTCGCACTGGCCAGATACGCTTCCGGCAGTGATTTGCAGCAAGGGCATTGAAAAGGAAACTGGCGCACTGATGGCGCAGGTGGTTTCGGAAACCCTTGGCAATGTGCCGGTCGCGGTTTTGTCCGGGCCGACATTCGCACAGGAAGTTGCGGTCGGCCTCCCCGCTGCGATCACGCTGGCCTGTGAGGATCGCGTGCTTGGCAAGCAGTTGGTCGAGTTGATCGGGACGCCGGAGTTTCGACCCTATTTCAGCACGGATGTCGCCGGTGTTGAAGTCGCAGGTGCGATCAAGAACGTGCTGGCGATTGCCAGTGGTGTGGTGGCTGGCTTGAAACTGGGTGATAACGCGCGGGCTGCATTGATCACCCGTGGCATTGCCGAAATGTCGCGTCTGGCCGGTGCCATGGGCGGTCGGGTTGAAACCATGATGGGCCTGGCTGGTCTTGGTGATTTGACGCTGACCTGTACCGGGACACTTTCACGCAATTACACCTTTGGCGTCGCGCTGGGCGAAGGTCGCAAGGCACAGGACATTCTGGCCGAGCGCCGGTCGGTGACTGAAGGCGTGCATACCGCGGCATCGATCACAGCTGTTGCCAGCAAATATGGTGTGGAAATGCCGATCTGTGCGGCAGTTGATCAGGTTGCCAATCATGATGCCGATCTCCGCAGTACGATTAACGCCCTGTTGCAACGTCCTTTCCGTGACGAACTTGAAAACGCCCACTAGATCCTGTCATCACGGTTTTGTGCGGCTTTCTTCGACTTGAGAATACGCGGGGCTTCTGTCAATTTAGGGGTATTGTTCCCATGAAAAAGCAGGAAACCGTTCATGCATTTCTATATTCGTTGCGTTGACAAGCCCGGCCATCTTGATGTGCGCAAGGCCAATCGCGAAGACCATCTGGCCTATATCAAGGGCGGTTTTGCGGATCGTATTGTTGCTGCGGGCCCGACTCTCGATCCTGATATGGAAGGTATGAATGGCTCCGTCTTTATCATCGAGTTTGATGCCATCGAAGACGCCCGCGAATTTGCAGCCAATGATCCTTATGCCAAGGCTGGCCTGTTCGAATCCGTTGTCATCCGCCCGTTCAAGAAGGTCTTCTGAGCCATGGCATATTGGCTGGTCAAAACCGAACCGGGAAGCTGGTCGTGGGACGATCAGGTCAAGAAGGGTGTGGAAGGCTGGGATGGTGTGCGGAACTATCAGGCGGCCAAGAACCTGCGTGCGATGAAAATCGGCGACAAGGCGTTCTTTTATCATTCGGTGAACGAGAAACGCATTGTCGGGATTGTCGAGGTGGTCCGCGAATACTACCCTGATCCGACCGATGAAAAGGGCAAGTTTGTTCAGGTTGATTTCGAAACGGTCAAGCCGCTGAAAACACCAGTGAGTCTTGCTGATATCAAAGCTGATCCGCGCTTTGCCGATCTTGCCTTGCTCAAGCAATCGCGTCTGTCGGTCATGCCAATTGATGACGCGTCCTGGGCTGCGATTTGCGAGATGGGCGGGGTCAAACCATGAGCGACCTTCCTGCAGCGGGAACGGTCCTTTGCGCGCTTGGCGATCTTGATGCCACGGGTGCAAAGGGTCTTAATCTTGGCGGCACAGGCATTTTTGTCGTGCGCAGTGGTGACGACGTCTTTGGCTATATCAACAGCTGCCCGCATATTGGTGTGCCGCTGGATATGGAACCGGACGAATTCATCAGTGACTTTGGTGATGAAATCATCTGTTCGACCCATGGTGCACGTTTTCGGATCGAGGATGGCGAATGCGTTTCCGGTCCGTGCGCTGGTGACATGCTTGAACCGGTTGCGGTGAAAATAAAGGACGATCAGATCATTCTGGCCTGATCGTCTATTTCCACATCGAATTTATGCAAAGACGGCGCGTTATCGCGCTGTCTTTGCGATCACCTCATCAATATGTTTTGTGATTACATCAAGCTGATCGGGCTCTGACAGGCGATGATCCCCGGTCTTGATCAAATCTACCCGAACGTCTTCAGTTGCCAGTGCCTCGGTCAGGCGGAGTGCTGTCTGCCAGGGCACATCCGGGTCCTGCATGCCCTGAACCAGCCGGACCGGGCATGGGAGATCTATCGGCTTGCGCAGCAAAAGCTGGCTGCGGCCATCCTCAATCAGATCTTTGGTAATCGTGTAGGGATCATCACCATATTCGGTCGGTTCAATCAGCGCGCCTTCATCCATGATTGTCTTTTTCTGATCTTCACTGAACTGCGCCCACATCAGATCTTCTGTAAAGTCGGGTGCGGCGGCGATGCCGACAAGTCCGGCGACACGTTCCTTGCGTGCAAGGGCTGCCAAAAGCATGATCCAGCCACCCATCGAGGAGCCGACAAGAATCTGCGGCCCTGCGGTGATTTCATCAAGAACAGCAACTGCATCACTGGCCCATTTGCCGATTGTGCCATCTGCAAATTTGCCCGACGATTGTCCGTGACCGGAATAGTCAAAGCGGGTATAAGCCACTCCCTGCCGAGTGCAGTGCGCCTCAAGATGAGTGGCCTTGGTTCCTGTCATGTCTGACATGAAACCACCAAGAAACATCACGCCAGGTGCATTTGGCGTCTCTGGGCTAGATTGCTTGCCCGGCACGTGATGGTATGCGATTTTTGATCCATCTGGCCGGTTGAGAAATTTCGGCTTTTGGGGCTGTGGCGTCGGCAGATCATGTGTCATCCGAGGCAATTGTCCTTGGGTGTTGGTGGTTGGAGTTGCATGAGCGCGTCAGAAGTAATGACAGATACAGTCTATCGATCAGAGCCCCAAGCGCAAGGTGGGGACTACCGACCTGCCGTTATTTTACAGGTACTTCCTGAACTGGATGCCGGTGGTGTCGAGCGTGGTACTGTCGATATTGCGCGTGCTATTGTCGATGGTGGTGGCAAGGCGCTCGTTGCATCACAAGGTGGTCGACTGGAACGCGAACTTTCTCGCTTTGGGGCGCAACACATCACCCTTCCGTTGAAATCAAAGAATATTTTGACCATGCGCAAGAATATTGATGCGCTCGTCAAACTAATCCGTGAAGAGGGTGTCGATATCATTCACGCCCGGTCGCGTGCGCCGGCCTGGAGTGCCTATTTTGCGGCGCGCAAGACGGGTATCCCGTTTGTGACGACCTTCCACGGGACCTACTCCGGATACACCAACCCGTTCAAGCGACGCTATAATGCGATCATGACCATGGGTGATCAGGTGATCGCGATCTCCAAGCACATCGCAAATCACATCAACAAATACTACAAGGTTGAACCAGATCGCCTGAATATCGTGCCGCGCGGTACCAACGTGGACCTGTTCAATCCGGAAAATGTAAGTCAGGAGCGCCTGATTGCACTTTCCAACCAGTGGCGTCTCGATGGCGAAGAATATGTCATCATGCTTCCGGGGCGTATCACCCGTTGGAAGGGGCATGGTTTCCTGATCCGTGCGTTACCGGCGGTTCTTAAGGAGCTCGGTCATCGCAAGGTTCGATGCCTGATTGTCGGCTCTGATCAGGGCCGTACCGGGTATCGTGAGGAAATTCTCCAGATCACACGCAAGCTGGGTTTGGAAGATGTGGTTCATATCGTTGATCACTGCAACGATATGCCGGCAGCCTATATGCTGGCGGATGTTGTTGCATGCCCATCTACCGAACCAGAAGCTTTTGGTCGTATTCCTTCTGAAGCGCAGGCCATGGGGCGCCCGGTTGTGTCAACCGCACATGGTGGGGCGATGGAGACGGTTCTCCCTGGCGAGACCGGCTGGTTGGTGAGTCCGAACGAGGTTGATCAGCTCTCACGTGCGCTCATTCAGGTCTTGAATTTGACGCCGGAAAAACGGGCAAAACTCGCAACCAAGGGACGTAATCACGTGATTGCGGAGTTCTCATTAGAGCAAATGGCCGAACGTACGCTCAATGTCTACGCCAAGGCACTCAAACGGGTGACCAGGAACGCTGCATGATTGATAAGCAAACGGAGAATGTCGCCACAGAATCCCAAGGTTCTGACACGCGTGAGCGCATTCTGGTCATAAAGCTGTCGGCACTGGGCGATGTTGTTCTTGCGATGGGGCCGTTTGCTGCCATTCGTGCCGCCCATCCTGATTCACATATTACTGTCCTTACCACAAAGCCTTATGTCGATCTGATGAAGGCGAGTGGATTTTTCGATTCAATTGCCATAGACCGCCGCCCGAAGCTCACCCAAGTGCGTGAAGTTCTGGCTCTCCGGCGTTTCCTCAAGAATGGCCGATTTGATCGGGTCTATGATCTTCAAACGTCAGACCGGACAGGGTTCTATTTCAAGCTTTTCTGGCCTGGGCCGAAGCCGGAATGGTCCGGCATTGCCAGAGGATGTTCACATCCTCATGCCAACCCGGCGCGCGACACCATGCACACCATTGATCGTGTGGCCGAACAGCTTGCAGATGCAGGTATCAAGGAAGTTCCAGCCCCGTTTCTTTCCGGGCCGGACATTGATCTGGAGCGTTTTGGTGTTAGAAGCCCGTTTGTCCTGATTTGTCCGGGCGGAGCACCGCATCGCCCCGCGAAACGTTGGCCAGCCGAGCGCTTCGGATTACTGGCCAAGAAATTGGCAGATTACCGATTGACTCCAGTTCTGATTGGCACAGCAAGCGAAGCGGATGTCCTGAACCGGATTGACCAGATGTGCCCAAAGGCCCGAAATCTCATGGGGCGGACAGCGTTTCTTGATATTGCGTCGCTTGCCGCGCGCTCGGTTCTGGCAATTGGCAATGACACGGGGCCGATGCATATTGCTGCGGCGGCCGGTGCACCGTCAGTCGTTCTGTTTTCGCGCGAGTCTGATCCAAAACTCAGTGCGCCACGCGGTCATGGTCCAAATGCCGTCAGTATCGTGCGTGAAAACGATCTGCGCCAACTCACAGTGAATCGGGTGATGGACGTCATTCGCGAACGCCTTGATCTGGTGGACTAGGATTTTGGACATTTCCCCAATTTGTTAGTCCCGAACAAAGGCGCGGAAAATAGGGCTTTGAGGTGACTGGAATTGCCTAAAAACATTGCTTTCTGAACGCACGTGGATATGCTAGGTGAGGTCTCAAGGAAAACACCTCGTAAGTTCCGGGTGTGCTTTCCTGTTTCTGTTTCTGACCGATTTGTTTGATGACCATAGGAGATTATCCATAGCACGACCACGCAAACCGATGCAGCCGACCAAGGAAGGTCCGCGCGTCAATGAGGATATCAAAGCCCGTTCCATCTGTGTTGTTGACGCTGAAGGCAATATGTCCGACCCGATAACGGTGCGTGAAGGCATTGAAATGGCAGCCGAAGTGGGGCTCGACCTTGTCGAAGTCGCTCCCAATGCCGAGCCGCCAGTGTGCAAGCTGATTGATTACGGCAAGTTCAAATACGAACAAAGCAAGAAGCAGAACGAGGCCAAAAAGAAACAGAAGGTTATCGAGGTCAAGGAGATCAAACTCCGTCCAAACATCGATATCCACGACTACAACGTCAAACTGCGTGCCGCGCAGAAGTTTCTTGGCGGTGGAGACAAGGTGAAAGTCACGTTGCGTTTCCGCGGACGTGAGATGGCTCACCAGGACCTTGGTCTTGGCATGCTCCAGCGCTTTTCGGGGGATCTTGAAGAACTCGCAAAGCCGGAAATGATGCCAAAGATGGAAGGCCGTGTTATGATTATGGTACTGGCGCCGCGTTAAGACGCGGCGTTTTGCCTTTTTACCCTGAGGTTCAAGCCAAAGAGGGAATGCCATGCCAGCTGGAAATGATCTGCTGATCGTTGGTGTCGATGATGACCCCAAGAGCTTGGTTCTTCTGAAACGAATCGTTGAAAGCGGCGGTTTCACGTTTCAGGGCGTTTCCTCTGGCAAGGACCTTCTCAAGCTTCTCAAGACAAAACGTCCGCGCATCATCCTGATGGATATCATGATGCCCGACATGAACGGGTTTGAGACGGCAATTAATGTTCGCACCCATTTTCCCGACCTTGCCTGTGCCATCATCTATGTCACTGCCCGGCAGGGCGAGGAAGACTTGCGCGGTGGTGTTGCGGCAGGTGGGAACGATTTTGTCCTTAAGCCGATCAATCGTGAAAAGCTCATGAGCCGAGTCGAGAAGTGGATCGGCCGGGCGCATACAATCAAGACCGCCATTTGATCTGCTGCCTGTTGCGGCGTCCTGTTTATCGATCATTTATTTCTGCCGAGAGCTGCTGCGCCAGAACCTAGGGTCCAAGCCAGCCAACAATCGTGTCGATATAGACCGAAAAGGCCGAAAAGCTGATCACACCAAGAGCGGTCGTTACCAGCACGATGGAAGAACTGCGTACGACATAGCGGTCATAGGTCGTGGCAATGACAAAGATATTTCCCGCAGTCGGAAGGGCAGCCAGCAACAAGACGGCTGTTGTTTCAAGCACGCTGGCAGAACCTGCAACCCAGAACCCGATAAACACCGCGATGGGATGAATGATCAGCTTGGCCATGGACATTGTGGCAAGTTCGGCGCGCTTCTCGGCAATTGGTCGCCCGACCAGTGCAACGCCGATGGCAAACAGCGCCGCCGGGCCAGCACTCTGCCCAAGAAGGTCGAGCAGGTAATCAATTCCGTCAGGCCAATCAAGATCAAGCAAGCTTGCCGCGACACCAAAGGAAATCGCCAGCACCACGGGGTTGGTAAAAGTGCCACGGATGATCTTGCCCGCCGGATTGCTGCCCTTGGAATGTTTTGCGCCTTCCAGAAGCAAAAGCGACAGCGGCAGCATGACAATCAAATCGACTGCAAGGGCGACAATTAGTGGCACTGTGGCTTCGGGGCCGAGCAGGCCGATGATCAGTGGGAGTCCCATAAAGCCGACATTGCCCATGGTCCCGGCAAACGAAAACAGCGTCTGGCTTGATGGATCAAGGTGAAACACCCTGGCTGCGATAATGCGGCTCGCACCATATACCACGAGAGTTGCGCCACCATAGATGAGTATGATGTCTGGTTGCCAGATTTCCGAAGGACTTCGGGTCGCCAGTGCCTTGAACAGAAGGGCAGGCAAAGCAAAATAAAAAACGAAGCCGTTTATGCCCCGCATGCCATCAGGTGAGACAATTCTGAACTTGCCGCCGACCCAGCCAAGGCCGATCAGGGCGAAAAATGGTAAAATAATTGATGTGATTTGCGACATTTGTTCGATCAGATGGCGAAAGGCAACAAGGTGTATCGGGCAGCATATAGAAGTACTTGGGCACAATGGCGGCTTAATCCCCGAAAAAGCAAGGGGAAAGGGCTGAATTGGCCCTTGAAAAAGGTAAAGTCGGAGTCTATAACCACCCGTCCCCAAAACAGGTGGTGAGGCTGGAAGGTTTGTATTTGACCTTCAGGGCATGCCCAGCCGCCGTAGGGGATTTCGTTTTCATTGCTTTTGCAAGGATAGAAAAATGCCCAAGATGAAGACCAAAGCGAGCGCGAAAAAACGCTTTCGCCTGACCGCCAGCGGAAAAGTCCGTCACAACGTGGCAAACAAGCGCCACCTTCTGACTGCGAAACCGACCAAGATGAAGCGCCAGGCACGTGGCACGGAGATTCTCTGTGACGCAGATGCCCGCATCGTCAAAAAATTCCTGCCGTACGGTTAAGGTTGAAGGAGAGTTAAATGGCTCGTGTAAAAGGGGGCGTGTCTTCACACGCTCGTCACCGCAAGGTTATTAAGGCTGCCAAGGGTTACCGCGGTCGCCGCAACAATACTTTCCGCACCGCCGTTCAGGCTGTGGAAAAAGGTCTGCAGTATGCATACCGCGATCGTCGCGTTAAGAAACGCCAGTTCCGCTCGCTCTGGATCCAGCGTATCAACGCTGGCGCACGTGAGAACGGTCTGAGCTATTCGCAGTTCATGAATGGCCTGAAAAAGGCTGGTGTTGAACTGGACCGTAAGGTTCTTGCCGACATCGCAGTGCGTGAGCCGGAAGCTTTCAAAGCTCTGGTCACCCAGGCGCAGGCTGCACTGGACTGATAAACCTTTGTAAAAAGGTTTCATCGGCACTTGCCTGATTTGATCAGGGGCGGCCATATTGGCCGTCCCTTTTCTTTTTGTGATTTTTAAACCCAAGCCAAAGCGTCGGAAGTTATGGAAAACATCGAAGCATTGCGCGAAGAGGTTCTGGCGGAAGTCGAAAAGGCAGCGGATCTGACCGCGCTTGAAGACGTCCGCATCAGCGCCCTTGGCAAGAAAGGCCGCATTACCGGCCTGATGAAAAACCTTGGCAAGATGGACCCGGACCAGCGTCGTGAATTTGGTCAGACGCTGAACGCCGTCAAGGACCAGGTTGCTGGCGCAATTGAAACCCGCAAAACCGCCCTTGAAGATGCCGCCCTTGAGGCACGTCTGTCGGGTGAGCGGATCGACGTCACCCTGTCTTCGCGCCCGGATGAAACCGCGGGCCGTATTCACCCGATCAGCCAGACGATTGACGAAATCGTCTCGATCTTTGGCGAGATGGGCTTTGCCCTGGCCGAAGGCCCGGATGTTGAAGACGACTTCCATAACTTCACCGCGCTGAACATTCCGCCGGAACATCCCGCGCGTGAAATGCAGGACACTTTCTATCTGCCCGAACAGGAAGATGGATCGCGCCTCGTGCTGCGGACCCACACCTCGCCGGTGCAGATCCGGACCATGCAGTCCAAAACCCCGCCGATCCGCATCATTGCGCCGGGCCGCACCTATCGCTCTGACAGCGATATGACCCACACGCCAATGTTCCATCAGGTCGAAGGCCTGGTCATCGACAAGAAAACCCACATGGGTCATCTCAAGGGTTGCCTGCTTGAGTTCGTCAAAACCTAT
This sequence comes from Thalassospira sp. UBA848, assembly GCF_002295455.1. NCBI lineage: Bacteria > Pseudomonadati > Pseudomonadota > Alphaproteobacteria > Rhodospirillales > Thalassospiraceae > Thalassospira > Thalassospira sp. UBA848. The sequence continues at coordinate 25,361 of NZ_DBGS01000054.1, forward strand.
TTCGAACTTGATGACGTGCCGGTTCGCTATCGTCCAAGCTTCTTCCCCTTCACCGAGCCGAGTGCCGAAATGGATATCGGCTGCTCGCGCAAGGGTGGGGAGCTCAAGATTGGTGAAGGCGATGACTGGCTGGAAATTCTTGGCTGCGGCATGGTTCATCCGCGTGTTCTGACTGCCTGTGGTCTTGACCCCGAAGAATATCAGGGCTTTGCCTTTGGTATGGGGATCGAACGTATCGCGATGCTGAAATACGGTATTCCCGATCTTCGCACCTTCTTCGATACCGATCTGCGCTGGCTGAAACATTATGGTTTCGTGCCGCTGGATGTACCGAACATGGTAAGGGGCTGAGGATATGAAATTCACACTGAATTGGCTGAAGCAGCACCTTGATACCGATGCATCGATCGAGGTGATCGCCGAAAAACTGACCGATATCGGTCTTGAGATCGAAGATGTCACCGACCGCGCGGCAGCCCTTGCCGACATTCGTGTCGCCCACATTGAAGAAGCCGGACAACATCCGGATGCTGACCGCCTGAAACTGTGCCGGGTTAATACCGGTGAAAAGGTTATTCAGGTCGTTTGTGGTGCCCCGAATGCGCGTACCGGCATCAAGGTTGCCCTGGCACAGCCGGGCGCGATCATTCCGATTGATGGTTCCAAACTGAAGCCGGGCAAGATCCGTGGTGTCGAAAGTCAGGGCATGATGTGCTCTACCCGTGAGCTTTGCCTTGGTGAAGATCATGACGGCATTATCGAACTGCCCGAAGATGCTGAAATCGGCGCTCCGGTTGCCGGCGTGCTTGGTGCGGATGACCCGATCATTGAAATCGGGCTTACACCAAACCGCCCGGACTGCACCGGTGTGCGCGGGATTGCGCGTGATCTGGCGGCTGCGGGCATCGGAACGCTTAAGGCCGATCCGCGCCAAGAGCCGGTCACTGGTGCGTTTGACAGCCCGATTGGTGTTACGATCAGCAGCGAGATCGCGGCAAACAACGCGGTTCCGGCATTCTATGGCCGTTACATCCGTGGTGTAAAAAACGCCGAAAGCCCGGATTGGCTCAAAGCCCGTCTGGAAGCCATCGGTCTGCGTCCGATCTCTGCACTGGTGGATATCACCAACTTGGTCACCCACGATCTGGGCCGTCCGCTGCACGTGTTTGATGCCGACAAACTGTCGGGTGACATCAATGTGCGCTACGCGACCAATGGTGAAAAGATCGCAGCCCTTGATAACAAGGAATACGAACTTTCCGATTCCATGGTGGTGATTGCCGATCAGGCCAAGGCACTTGGCATCGGGGGGATCATCGGTGGCGAAGAAACCGGCTGCCTTGAAGAAACCACCAATGTGTTTGTCGAATGTGCGCTGTTTGATCCGATCAGCATTGCCAAGACAGGCCGTAAACTTCAGGTCAATTCTGATGCCCGTTACCGTTTCGAACGTGGTGTTGACCTGCAATCAATTGCTTGGGGCATGGAAGTTGCCACCCATCTGATTACGGAAATCTGCGGCGGGGAAGTCTCGCACGTCGTTAAGGCTGGCGAAGTGCCCAACCCGCGCAATTCCTTTGATCTGCGCATCGATCGTATTCTTGAGCTCGGCGGTGTCGCTGTCGAGGCCGATCGCGCCATCGATATTCTGAAATCGCTTGGTTTCGAAGTCAGTGGTTCGGCACCGGTGATTACCGCTGTCGCACCGACCTGGCGACCGGACATCATTGGCGAAGCCGATCTGGTCGAGGAAGTCCTGCGTATTGTCGGTTACGACAAAATCCCGACCGTGCCGCTTGAGCGTGAAAGCAGCCTGCCGGTTCCGGCCCTGTCACCGATGCAAAAGCGTGTTGGTTTGACCCGTCGTGTACTGGCATCGCGTGGTCTTTATGAAACCGTGACCTGGTCCTTTACGGATTCGCGCTGGGCCAAGCTTTTTGGCGAGCTCAAAGAAGGGCTGTATCTGGCAAACCCGATCAGTTCCGATCTGGATATCATGCGCCCGAATGCCCTGATCAACATGATCGCGGCCACTGGCCGGAATCAGGCGCGCGGGTTCTCCGACCTTGCCCTGTTCGAAGTTGGTCCGGAATTCTTTGGCGATCAGCCCGGTGATCAGCGTCTGGTCGCTGCCGGTCTGCGTGCAGGTGCCACCACCGAGCGCAGCTGGACGGGTTCGCGTCGCGATGTTGATGTCTTTGACGTCAAGGCAGATGCCGAAGCCCTGATCGAAGCACTGGGTACCAATGCAGCCAATGTTCAGGTCAATACCGACGGTGCGCCGGAATGGTATCATCCGGGCCGCTCGGCGGCGCTGCAGCTGGGCCCGAAGAATGTCCTTGGTTACTTCGGTGAACTGCATCCGAAGGTGCTCAAGGCACTGGGTGTTAAAGGCCGCGTTGTGGCGTTTGAACTGTTTGTTGAAAACGTACCCATGCCCAAGAAAAAGGGCACGGCCCGTCCGGCGCTCAAGGCATCAAGCTTCCAGTCGGTTGAGCGTGATTTTGCCTTCCTGCTTGATGAGAGCGTGAAGGCAGAGGCAATCATCAAGGCTGCCAAGGGTGCTGATCGCAATCTGATCACGGATGTGACGATCTTCGATCTTTATGCTGGCAAGGGTATTGAGGATGGCAAGAAGTCACTCGCCTTCTCGATCACGCTGCAGCCAACCAAGGCGACCCTGACCGAAGAAGAAATCGAAGCGGTCTGTAAAAAGGTTGTCGACGCGGTTGAGAAAGCCACGGGTGGATCTCTGCGCGCCTAATCTTTCAACAAAGATACTCATAAAAACGGGCTGCTCCAATTTGGGCAGCCCGTTTTGTTTGTCAGGTATCGGTCAAATTTACCGACCGGGGCGTTTGCGTAATATGGCGTATTCGTCTTCGTCCAGATCCAGCGCGATCAGATCCGGCCCATTGGTAAAGATATGCCATTCCATATCGGTTTCATCGCATTCGATGGTCAGCTGATCGACCATGCTGTTCCATTCGCAGCGTTCCCGATCATCATCGGCCTCCAGTCGGCCGGTGCCATTGTCATAGAGATGCATGACCAAAAGCTGTTCGTCCTCGTCAATTGAATAGACGGCATATGTTTCGTTTGCAAAACGGTAATTGATTTCTGCGCCATCCAGACGCCGCCAACCACGCGGAAGTGGTTCACCCGGTTCGTGTTCGGCAAAGTAATAAGCCAGTGTCTGCATGTGGCTGTCATTCATGGTGCGCATGTCCGACCCACACGCGCTGAGCGCCAAAAGGCCCAGTATCGCCAGAACGGGCTTAAATGCAGAGTGGGACAGGATCATGGTCTTGAACATTAAACGCTCCATAACAGGCACAGGGCAGCTTTTACCTGTCTGCCCGTCTCATGCTGAATATGAAGCAAGATACTTGCCATCCGGGCCCGGCAAGAACGGTGCAGGGTCGTATTATCGGTTTGTGGCTGTGTCGGGGTGATGAACACGCAGGGTAAAGATGATGGTCGTGCCGGGGTCACTGATCGGGCGACTGGTATCAAGCCAGATGCGACCACCATGCTGTTCAACGATCTTGCGGCAGAGCGACAGGCCAAGTCCGGTTCCGGAGAACTCGTCTTTATGCAGGCGCTGGAACAGGCGGAAAATCCGCTGTGCGTGTTCGGGATGGACGCCAATGCCATTGTCACGCACCGAAAAACGCCAATGATCGCGCATAACCGGGTCGGGTTCGACCGTAATTGATATGTGCGGCGGAACGCCGGGGCGTCGATACTTGATGGCATTGGACAAAAGGTTCTGGAACAGGCGTGAAAGGGCGATGCGGTCGCCCATGACGGTGGGCAGGTCATCATGGGTTATGGTCGCGTGTTCGCGCCCGATTACGTCCTTGAGGTCGGCTTGCGCCTCGTTCAGGACCTGATTGCAATCTATTTCAGTGAAATCCTCACCGACGCCGGTTTTGGCATATTCAAGCAGATGACTGATCAGCTTGTGCATGCGCTTGGCGCCATCAACGGCAAAGTCGATATATTCGTCAGCTTCCTGATCCAATGTGCCGCCATAGCGCTGTTTGAGAAGCTGCGTATAGCTTGCCACCATGCGCAGGGGCTGTTGCAAGTCATGGGATGCCACATAGGCAAACTGTTCAAGGTCTTCGTTGCTGCGTTTCAGCTGATCAAGCGTATCGCGCAGCTTGTTGGCATTTTCGACAAACTCGGTTACGTCGCGTGCGCTACAGAAAATCATGTCATCAAACGGCCCAACACAATGCCAGGCCAGCCAGTGGACATTTTCTTTGCGGTCCAGAACGCGCAAAATGGATTTGCCGTCGCCCGCCATGGACATGTTGCCTTTCTGGCGCATGGCAGTCATTGCAGTTTGTTGATCGTCGGCGACAAACAGCTTGAAGAAGGGCTTGTTGACGACGTCATGCACGGGCAATCCCATCAGGTCTTCAAGTGCCGGGCTGAAACCGCGCAGAATGCCGTCCTTATCAACAGCAATTGCCGGTTCGGGCGTATGCCGCAGGTACGTCTCAAACGGATGACAGAGTTCCTGTTGTGTCGCGGTTTCGAGAAGAAGAACTGACGTGAACTCGCGATCATATTCGCTGTATCGATGCGCCATCAGGTAAAAGCGCTGCATCTGGTTCTTTGCCGTTCGGACATCGACCATCGTACCGACGCGCGCATCCGGCCAGACATTGTCAATCAGCGGACCTCGCAGTTTGGTTCGCGATGCTGGTGATAAACGATCCAGAAAATCGGTCATGCTTGTGCCGATATTGTCCGCCGTCGGGCCAAGGATTTCGGGCCAGTTTAATTGTGTTGTCAGCCTGCCATCCGGTGTGTCGACCGGCCAACTGATCACCGCACACCCGCATTCCGACAGGGTGTTTTCTGTGTCGCTGAAATGTTCTGCAAGGTGGGCGGCACGCATGTGTTGCCGTTTCAGGCGCTGCCAAAGCCAGACAGCCAGCCCGCACAGGATGGACATAGCCATGACAAACATCAGCGCATGCAAGATGAATGCATCGCGCCAGTTCCCCAAAAGCGTACTGCGCGGCGTGTAAGTCACGACAATCCGGTTGATTTCGGGCAGTTTGCTATAGGCCAGCACCATGACTTCGCTGCTATGGACACACAGCAGCGAATCACGTTCTGTTTGTTGGGTGCTGATATACTCGCCAAGATCACCCAGCAGATGCGGCGGGATAAACCCCTTGATCTGGTTAAGCTGATTGTCAAGCAGGCCGACAGTTATGTCGGGGTCATCTGCGACGATCTTTTGCAGATCGACATCATTGTGCAACAGCAGCATTGATCCCAGTCGAAACGCCGTGGCTTCGAGCTGTGAACTGGCATTATCAACAGCGCTGTCATAAAGCGTCTTCTGAATGAAGAAGAAGGAAAACAGCAGGACAAAAACACCAGTCAGCGTCAATGCCGCAAGCCGCTTGCGCAGCGTCACAAGGCTGCGTTTGGACAGGGATGGCTCGATTGACGTTATGAACATGTTTTTGGCGTATCTCTGCCAGACAAAATTATTGTTTCCTCAAGTACTAAACCTAAGGCCTTTTTGCATGGTTGAAAAGGAAACAAACAATTGAATTCATAGCTGTGGTGACCCATTTGCCTGCAGTCAGGGTCACTTGCCGGGGCTGAAATCCAAACCGGTCAAAGCACTTTTGACGTGGTTGTCATCTGTGTGCCGGATCACGGTTTGCGTGCGCATCGCTTGTACATAACACAACGCTTCTAATTCAGCGCAAAAACCCCTATAAACCCGCTGGTGATTGATCCGGGAAATGACCAAACCGAATTTCCGATGGATGCAATTGTCGCGCAACACGGACTTTCTGTTTGTTCCTTTTTGCATCAATGATGTGAATTGATCTGATGTCGCCGCCGAAAATGGCTGGCTGACGCAGAAGGGTGCAAAGCAACGACTGACGATTTGCGCGCTGTTGATCCATCGGGTAGCGGGTGATCACACCGTTTCGAAACCAAATGTGCCACGCGGCGGAATGCCAGCCAATTTAGTGCCAGAAGCAGCCAAAATGACTGACCTTAAGAACATTCGTAACTTTTCGATCATTGCCCATATCGACCATGGTAAATCGACCCTGGCCGATCGTCTGATCCAGTTGACCGGTGGCCTGACCGAGCGTGAAATGGCCGAACAGGTTCTCGACTCGATGGATATCGAACGCGAACGCGGGATTACCATTAAATCCCAGGCTGTTCGGTTGAAATACACCGCCAAGGATGGGCAGGAATATACCCTGAACCTGATGGATACGCCGGGTCACGTCGACTTCGCCTACGAAGTATCGCGCTCACTGGCTGCCTGCGAAGGGTCGCTTTTGGTGGTGGATGCCGCGCAAGGCGTGGAAGCCCAGACCCTTGCCAACGTCTATCAGGCGATTGAAAACGATCATGAAATCGTCCCGGTTCTCAACAAGGTCGATCTTCCGGCTGCGGAACCTGACCGGGTCAAGGAACAGATCGAGGAAGTCATTGGCATTGATGCCTCTGACGCGGTCATGATTTCGGCCAAGACCGGCATGGGTGTGCCCGATGTTCTTGACGCGCTGATCGAACGTTTGCCCCCGCCCACCGGGGATGCGGATGCACCGCTTGAAGTTCTTCTGGTTGATAGTTGGTATGACACCTATCTGGGTGTGATGATTCTTGTGCGCGTCAAGGAAGGTACCCTTAAAAAGGGCCAGAAAGTCCGCTTCATGAACGCCAAGGTTACCCATCAGATTGAGCGTGTCGGCGTGTTCACGCCAAAACCGCTTGCGCTTGATGAACTCGGCCCGGGTGAAGTTGGCTTCATCAACTGCGGTATGAAAACGGTTGCCGAATGTGAAGTCGGTGACACCATTACCGAGGAAAAACGCCCCTGCGCCAAGCCGCTGGCCGGTTTCAAGCCGTCCATTCCGGTGGTGTTCTGTGGTATCTTCCCGGTCGATACCAGCGAATATGAAGTGCTGCGTGATGCGCTTGAAAAGCTGCACCTCAATGACGCGTCTTTCCAGTTCGAACCGGAAAACTCGACCGCCCTTGGTCTTGGCTTCCGTTGTGGCTTCCTTGGCCTGCTTCATCTTGAAATCATTCAGGAACGTCTCGAGCGCGAGTTCGAACTTGAACTCATCACAACTGCCCCTTCGGTGTCTTACAAGATCACCATGAGCAAGGGTGAGGAAATCACGCTGCACAACCCGGCTGATTTCCCGGATGTGACCAAGATCAAGGCGATTGAAGAGCCGTGGATCAAGGCATCGATCATGGTGCCGGATGAATATCTTGGCGGGATCCTGACCCTTTGCACCGAACGCCGTGGCATTCAGCAGGATCTGACCTACGTTGGCAACCGTGCGATGGCGGTTTACAAACTGCCGCTCAACGAAGTCGTGTTTGATTTCTATGACCGTCTGAAATCGATCTCGCGCGGTTATGCCAGCTTCGATTACGAGATTGCCGGCTATGATGAAAGCGATCTGGTCAAGGTTTCCATCCTTGTCAACGAAGAGCCGGTCGATGCACTGGCGCTGATGGTGCACCGTTCGGCAGCCGAATATCGTGGTCGTGAGATCTGTAAACGTCTTAAAGACCTGATCCCGCGCCAGATGTTCCGCATCGCCATTCAGGCCGCCATCGGTGGCAAGGTGATTGCCCGTGAAACCGTATCGGCCCTGCGCAAAGACGTAACGGCAAAATGTTACGGCGGTGACGTTTCACGTAAACGCAAGCTGCTTGAAAAACAGAAGGCCGGTAAGAAAAAGATGCGTCAGTTCGGCAAGGTCGAAATTCCGCAATCGGCCTTTATCAACGCGCTTAAGATGGGCGACGACAAGTAAGCCGAAATTACGACTCCGAAACAAAGGCTGTACTCCATTGCGGATGCAGCCTTTTTTATTTGTGGTTCCCCATGGCCGTGTGCTGCGTTATGCATGGCCACACCAACCCGTTATTTGCCCAAGGAGCCCGCAATGGAATTGGACCAGCTTGCCAGACAGGAAGAAATTCTGGTGTTTGACCGTTTTGACGAAGACATCGCCTGGTCGGTTGGCTCCAAACTGGTCGGCGTGGCACAAGCGCAAAACGCCCCGGTCGCTGTCAATATCCGCACCCCGGACCGTACCCTGTTTCACGTATCCCTTTCCGGTGCCAAACCGGCCAATGATTCTTGGGCACGACGCAAAAGCAATCTGGTGCTGCGTGAACATCAAAGCTCGATGCGCTTTGGCGCTGAGTTGAAAGCCAATGGCAAAACACTGGCAGATCACGGAATTGATTTTGCCGACTATGCCGACCACGGTGGCAGTTTCCCGATCCGCGTTGCCGGTGTGGGTGTGATTGGCGCGATCACGGTTTCCGGCCTCGCATCGCATGAAGATCACGGCATGATTGTTGATGTGTTGGCCGAACATCTTGGTGTGTCGATCAAGCTTTAAGACACAGTGAGTTTAACCGGGTGATTTGACCGGACTGTTAAACGCAATATTTCTGCGATACTTGACGTCAAACGGGAAACCGGGCGACAGGGCAGGCTTACTCTTCCAAAATGGCCTGAACCTTATGGGATACCCATTTTGATATGATGGTCGAACCGGCGACCAAAAGGCCGATCGCAACCGCTGTACCAATGACAATGATGAAGCTGCCAGCAGAACGTCCATGCATCATCATCTGAAAGGTGGTTTGGAACGTCACCATCATCAGCAAGGTGCCAAGCAAAAGCGTACCTGAACCAAACAGCATCAGTTTGCGCATATTCATCTTTCGGCGGTTGTTCGGTTGGTCGTCCTGATTCTGGTCGCTCATTTCGTTCCCCTGATGGTGATATGTGCGAATTCTACTCTTGGTGGAATTTTGCAGCCTGTCATGATTAAGCCCTGAGGGCCAGAGACAAAGTTTCTTTTGTCCAGTACCTGTGTTGTCACCAGTTTGACAGGAACGAGCTTTAGTACTCTAAAGAGGGTCAGGGGGCGTCGCGCTTAATCAAAATGCTCGATCTCAGGGTCGATTCCGGCAAAGCTCGGCAGTGCCGTGCTCATCCAAAGATGCTTTTTGGCCTTGAACAGGCTTGGGTCATCAAATGTGCCCAATCGGAAATCGATGAAGCTGTCATCATCGCCCTTGCGCCAGGTAACGCTTGATCCGCATATCGGGCAAAATCCGCGGTATTTTCCAGGCGAGCTTTCATATTCGCGCGGCTTGCTATCCCATGTGACGGCATGGGCCGGGAACGCAACAAAGGTCGAAACACCCGAACCGCTATCCTTGCGACACATGCCGCAATGGCAGTGATTGCTGCCAATCGGTTCTCCGGATGCAACAAAGCGCACCGCGCCACAAAGACAACCTCCACTATGTTCGGGATGTTTTGTGGTCATGGTGCGTTTCCTTGAAAACTTTGACCAAATGTCGGGTTATTCGTTCGGAACACCCGTCGTGGTCGAATATTCGAAGTGGAATTCCTTGTCCGGGAACATATAGGCGCGAGCAGCGTGGATCGCGCTTGCCCCTTCGGCAAAGCCCGACAGGATCAGCTTGAGTTTATGCTCATAGGTCGCGATATCGCCGATGGCAAAGATGCCCGGGACCGATGTTTCCATCGTCGCCTGTTTCACGCCGATATGGTTTTTCTCAAGATTAAGGCCCCAGTCCGCAATTGGGCCAAGTTCCATGGCAAGGCCAAAGAACGGCAGAAGGTGATCTGCTTCAAGTTCCCGCTCTTCGCCCTTAAGCGTCGCGACAACCACGTGTGACAGAATGCCGTTTTCACCCTTAAGTCCCTTAAGCTGATAGGGAATGACCATCTCGATCTTGCCCGTTTCCGCCAGTGCATGCAGTTTCGCGCTGCTGTCAGGGGCCGCGCGGAATTTCGGGCGACGATGAACAACCATCACCTTGGCGGCGATGTCATGCAGCGACAGGGCCCAGTCCACAGCCGAATCACCGCCACCGGCAATCACGACGTTTTTGCCAGCAAAGTCGGCACGACGTTTGACGTAATACTGAACGCCACCGGATCCTTCGTAATCTTCAAGGCCATCCATCGGCGGTTTGTTCGGGCCAAAGGCACCGCAACCAGCCGCAATCACAACCGCACCGGCATCAATCACCGTGCCCTTGGTGGTTACCAGCGTGAAGCGACCATCATCGCGTTTTTCAAGCTTGGTGACCTGCTGACCCAGATGATAGGTCGGCTCGAACGGGTCAGCCTGTTTGGCAAGTTCGTGAATAAGGTCCTGACCGGCAATCTGCGGATGGGCCGGAATGTCGAAAATCGGTTTTTCAGGATAAAGCGCGCTGCACTGGCCGCCGACCATATCAAGCGCGTCGATCACATGGGATTTAAGCCCCAGCATACCGGCTTCGAAAACCGCAAAAAGCCCGACCGGGCCTGCGCCAATAATGGCAATATCTGTGCTATGCGATGCGTCTGACATACTTCTTCCATCCAAATAAAATCGAATTTGGGTAGGGGGCTGACCCCAAGCCCGGCGGTGTGCGGGATTTCTTATGCAGCCAGATAGCATCTGGGGCATGATATCGCAATGTAAACTGGCCATTATCCGGCGTTGCGCCGTGATTTCAGCCACAAGCAAAAACTGGCTTCGCAAAATCATTGCGAAAGGCCGCATCAAACCCCTAAAACAGAATGCAAGAGCCACTTAAAAGACGGACATCATGACCAGGACAGTCACTGTCAGCGATCAAAACGGGACCGAAGCCCTAGCCGCCAAGCTTGCCGCTGTTGCCAGGGCAGGGGACGTGATCTTGATGCATGGGACACTCGGCATGGGTAAAAGTGCCTTTTGCCGCGCCTTCATTCGGGCGGTGGCCGATAACCCGCACGAAGAAGTTCCCAGTCCGACTTTCACACTGGTTCAGATCTATGAACTTGATCGCGTGCCGGTCTGGCATTTTGACCTGTATCGGCTGTCTGACCCCGAAGAAGTCCACGAACTTGACATCGAGGATGCCTTTTCCGATGCCGTCAGCCTGATCGAATGGCCGGATCGGCTGGAATATCTGACCCCGGAAAACCGCCTTGATATTCATATCGATCCCGGATCGAACCCTGATGGCCGTGTGTTCAAGCTTGAACCGCATGGTGATGACTGGGATGCACGCATCAATGATCTGGTGGTGGA
>NZ_DBGS01000034.1:0-67852 GCF_002295455.1 Thalassospira sp. UBA848
GCCATGCCCGTCCGCCCCGCCAATGGCAAAGGCGATATTGCCGGAATATTGATCCATCCAGCCTTCAAGCTTTTGCGAAAACTCGATCGAGCCGTATTCCTTGCCGCGCTCATCAAGCGCGATCAGAAACGCGTTTTCCGGAATGACGCCAAGCAGGAGATCCGCTTCGCGGTCTTTAAGCTGATTGGGCGGGAGTTTCTTTTTTTCTTCAACTTCGCGAAGCGCAAAAGGCCAGCGCAGTCGGCCTGCGTAATGGTCAAACAGATCTTTCTCGGGGCCGGATTTCATCCGTCCCACAGCTGCAAGGGTAATTTGCATGTCTTCGATCCAGACCGTTACGCAGATATCTGTTCGGCGTCCGTTCGGGGGACCCGGGGAAGCGCCAAACAGCGCGGGCTGTTAGTACAGCCGCGCTGCCTGCTGTTTCAGAGCCGGGTTTTCAACGCCCCACATCTCTTCGATGTTGTAAAAGGCACGAACTTCCGGACGGAACAGGTGAACGATGACGTCGCCCGTATCCACCAGAACCCAGTCGCCCTGTTCCTTGCCTTCGGCCAAAGCACGGCCCTGACCAGCATCCTTGATGGCCTCGACAATGTGTTCGGCCATGGCTGCGACCCGGCGCGATGAAGAGCCGGTTGCGATAACCATGTGATCGGCAAGAGAGGTTTTATCGGTCAGATCAATGGTGACAAGGTCTTCGGCCTTGTCATCTTCAAGCGTACTCTTGATGAGCGAAAGCATTTCGCCCGGTTTAAGAGTCTGTTTTGCGGTACCTATGGTCGCCACCTTAATTTTCCGCGCGATGGTCGGCTTTTGCCGACAAATAACATCGCTGCGATGCTTACACCTGCCATCTGCCTTCGGCGCGAATTGCGGTCGAAGAAGCCGGATGGCGCTTGATTGGCAGGTACACCCAGGCCGGAACATCGAGATCGGCCAGCAAACCCGCCCTGTCCATGGGAATGCGCCAGCGTTCCATACGGCGCGCGGCGGTTCCGGACAATGCCTTGTCAGAATACCCCTCACGGTCGAGAACCGCAATGGGAGCACGTAAAATCAACCTTTCCCACCATTTCCATTTATGGAACTGGGCCAGGTTGTCTGCTCCCATCAGCCAAACGAACTTTGTTCGGGTAAAACGGCGTTGCAAGGCTGCAAGAGTATCGGCCGTATAGCGGGTTCCGAGCTCGGTTTCAATTGCAGAAACAACAATGCGGGGATGCTTTGCCATCATCAGTGCAGAATCAAACCGATCCGCGAAGTCGGCCATACCTGACGATGATTTCAACGGATTTTGCGGCGATACCAGCCACCAGACCGCATCAAGCTGCAAGCGTTTCAATGCTTCGAGCGATATATGAAGGTGACCTTCATGGGCGGGATTGAACGACCCGCCCAACAGGCCGACCCGTGGCGGGGCCACATGTGATCTGGGCGCAGATGACGTCATGGACGGGTCTGACCCTGACCACGGACAATGTATTTGTAGCTGGTCAACTGTTCGACTCCGACCGGGCCACGCGCATGCAGCTTGCCGGTCGAAATGCCGATTTCAGCCCCCATGCCAAATTCGCCACCGTCTGCAAACTGGGTTGATGCATTAACAATCACGATCCCGGAATCCACACCATTCAGGAACGTGGCCGTGGCGGTGGGATTTTCGGCAACGATTGCATCAGTATGGTGTGATCCGAACGTGTTGATGTGATCAACGGCTTCTTCGACACCCGATACAACCTTGATCGAGACAATCGCATCAAGATATTCGGTGACCCAGTCATCGGCGGTGGCGGGTTTGATGCGCCCGTCAATTGCTTGCGCGGTTTCATCACCACGCAGCTCACACCCCTTGGCGACAAGTGCTTCGGCAATGCGGGGCAATAGACGACCCGCAACCGAACTGTCGATCAGAACCGTTTCGGTCGCACCACAGATACCAACCCGGCGCATCTTGGCATTGACGACAATATCCACAGCCTTTTGCGGATCGGCACTGGCATGGACATAGGTGTGGCAAAGCCCTTCAAGGTGCTTGAAAAGCGGAATGCGGCTTTCATCGGTGATGCGCGAAATCAGTGACTTGCCACCGCGCGGGACAATGACATCAATGTAATCTGACAGTTTCAGCATCTCGCCAACAGCGGCACGGTCGGTCACCGGGATCATCTGAATGGCGTTCTCCGGCAGGCCCGCTTCACGGATGCCTGCGACCATGCAATCAAAAATCGCACGCGATGAATGGAAGCTTTCCGATCCACCGCGCAGGATGGCAGCATTGCCCGACTTGATGCACATGGCACCGGCATCGGCCGTCACGTTCGGGCGGCTTTCATAGATGATGCCAATCACGCCAAGCGGCACGGACACACGTGCGATATCAAGTCCGTTATGTTCCGGGCTCCAGCGCGCCAGCTCGCGTCCGACGGGGTCGGGCAATTCACCAACGGCTTCGACACCCTTGGCAATCCCTTCGATGCGGTCTGCATCCAGTGCCAGACGATCAAGCAAGGCTGCGGTCAGGCCCTTGGCACGACCGGCTTCCATGTCCTTGGCGTTGGCGCTCAGGATGGCATCGGAATTTTCACGCAACTTGGCAGCCGCGGCCTTGAGGGCAGCTTCTTTTGGTTCGGACGGGACCTGTGCGAGTTCGAGTGCTGCTTTGCGGGCTTTGATTCCCATATCGCGCATCAATGCTGCGATATCCTGGCTTTCGATACTGGCAAGCGCCGTCATGGTCCTGGTTCCGTTCATGAAGATAGAAAATGGGTTGGCAATCAGGCACCAAACCCGGTGTTTCTGAGATTTTATCAACAAATTGGCAAAATAGACATCAAACCGGCTATCTGCAATGACCTTCGTGGATAAACGACCCAGGATGCTTGCCAAAATGGCCTGATCGGTCCATCTGTTGATGACAGAATGAAAAGATATGCCGTGCACATCCTGAAATGCTGTTCGGTACCTGTTTGGGGATAAGAAATTGAAAAGCATGGGTTCCGACCAGCCAACTGCGCGCGCAGAGTTTGGCGTCGTCAAGACATTCCTGCCGTATTTGTGGCCGCGCGGCGAGGTTGAACTCAAGGCGCGTGTTGTGTTGGCATTGCTGTTCCTGGTCGGTGCCAAGGTCGCCAATGTCTATATCCCGGTATTGTATAAATACGCGGTCGATGCGCTTGGCGGTGGTGACAAGGCCGGTGATGCAGCAGCAAACGCGACCCAATCTGGATCGACAGATACCACAGCCCTGATTGTTGTGCCGGTGGCATTGATCATTGGCTATGGTCTTGTGCGTATTCTTGTCTCGGCCTTTGGTGAAATGCGCGATGCGGTCTTTGCCAAGGTGGCCCAACGTGCCATTCGCAGATCCGCGCTCAGCGTTTTTGAGCACCTGCACGGTTTGTCGCTGCGTTTCCATCTGGATCGTCAGATGGGCGGGTTGTCGCGTGCGATTGAACGCGGGGTGAAGGGCATTGAATTTCTTTTGTCCTTCATGCTGTTCAACATCCTGCCGACCTTGCTCGAGATCTTCATGGTCTCGATCATCTTGTGGGCGCTTTATGACGTCTGGTTTGCGCTGATCACCTTTACCACCATTGTGATCTATATCGTCTTCACACTGGTGGTGACGGAATGGCGCATGAAATTCCGTCGCGAAATGAACAAGCGCGATGATGAAGCCAACACCAAGGCCATCGATAGCCTGATCAATTACGAAACAGTCAAATACTTCAACAACGAAGCCCATGAATCGACCCGCTATGACAAGGCATTGCGGGGGTATGAAGTTGCCGCGGTTCAGTCGCAAGTCTCGCTGTCTAAACTTAACGTCGGGCAAGGCGCGATCATTGCGCTGGGCTTGGTTCTGAACATGCTGCTGGCTGCGCAGGGCGTGAAGGACGGTACGATGACGGTGGGTGATTTCGTTCTGGTGAACACCTATCTGCTGCAGCTTTACATGCCGCTGAACTTTCTTGGGTTTGTCTATCGCCAGATCAAACAGTCCCTGACGGATATGGAGCGGATGTTCTCGCTTCTCGATGTCGAAAAGGAAGTCGAAGACAAGGCGGATGCCAAAAGCCTTGCCTGTGATGCGGCAACCGTCCGGTTTGAGGATGTGCATTTCTCCTACAACCCGGATCGCAAGATTCTTAAGGGTGTAAGTTTTGAGGTTCCGGCTGGAAAAACCGTTGCCGTTGTCGGGCCAAGCGGTGCAGGCAAATCAACCCTGACCCGTCTGATGTTCCGCTTTTATGATGTGTCGGGCGGCAAAATCACGATTGATGATCAGGACATCCGTGAGGTTACGCAAAACTCGCTCAGACGTGAAATCGGCATCGTTCCGCAAGATACCGTCCTGTTTAACGATACCATTGCCTATAACATTTCCTATGGTCGACCGGGTGCGGCGCACGATGAGATCGAAAATGTCGCCAAGCTTGCCAGCATCGACGGATTTATCGCAGGCTTGCCTGAAGGCTTCAAAACCATGGTTGGTGAACGTGGCCTGAAACTTTCGGGTGGGGAAAAGCAGCGCGTATCGATTGCACGCATGCTCCTGAAACGTCCGAAAATCATGATCTTTGACGAGGCAACATCAGCGCTTGATACCCGGACTGAAAAGGATATCCAGCAAGCACTTCGCGATGTGTCACGCGGGCACACGACCCTGATCATTGCGCACCGTTTGTCGACCGTGATTGATGCTGATGAAATCATTGTGTTGCGTGACGGGCAGGTGGCAGAACGCGGCCGCCATCAGGAATTGCTCGATCGTGACGGCCTTTATGCCGAGATGTGGGCACAGCAACAGGAAATCCGCGAGGCCGAGGAAATTCTGGCCCATGCTGGCGAAATTCCGACCTGACAGAACCGCGTGGCAAATTTGGACTGGAACCGTGCGCGGCGTCGCTAAATAATAGGGGTGTTATCGCAACTGGTTTTGGGGGGCGTCCAGTGCCGAAATTAACACGAACTGATCTGCATGCGCTTAGGGGGGCGTCGTCAGAACACCATCATCATCACCATATGCCAGCGGATGAAGGGTGTTATGCCGGTGATGCGCGTGAAGAAGTTGATCGCATGCGTCGCAATGTTCTGGTGGGAATGGGGATGTTGCCGCTTGCTGGCATGGTCCTCAATCCGACAAAGCAGGCCTGGGCTCTTTCAAATCAAGTCAGCATGCGCGAAGACGGTCGCTATCGTTACATACGGTCCAATGCAATCCCGGATCATGCGACCGGCAGTTTCCCCAACCGCAAGAACCCCAATTCCATCAAAGCCCAATCGCTTGAGTTCAGGTTGCCGCTAAATCCGACCAAAGGCGGGCGGTTTTCATCGATTGATCACATGTCATTTGGTGTGGCGGTAAACGGCGTGCCATTTGATCCCTTCACGGCCGAATTCTGGCAACGTGATCGTCAGTCCGGATGGCGCTATGAAGCGATCTCGCCGACAGTGGATCTTGGTCTTGATCAGAACAATGCCCATGTCCAGCCAGACGGAACCTATCACTATCACGGCCTGCCCACGGGATTGATCAAAAGCTGGTCGCCTGACCAGCATTCCATTCGCATTGGGTTTGCTGCGGACGGGTTTCCAATTTATGCGATGTTTGGCTATTCCGACCCCAATAATCCGGCTTCACCCGTGGTGGCAGTGCGCAGTTCATGGCGGGTAAAGACTGGAACACGACCGAGCGGCCCGGGAGGCACATATGATGGCACCTTTGGCGAGGATTTCGAATTCGTTCCGGGGCTTGGCGATCTGGACGAAGCCAACGGCCGTGAAACGGTGACGCCGGAATATCCCCGGGGCACCTACGCATACTTTGTCACGGAAAGCTTCCCGTTCGTTCCCCGCATGCTGGCAGGAATGCCTGATCGCAGTTTCGCAAAGGGGCCGGGCGGCATGGGACCCGGCGGTCAGGCAGGCGGGCCGGGCAGTGGCCCGGGTGGCGCCCCTGATCAGGGGCGACGCCCACCACCACCGGGCGGCGGTTTTCCGGGGCAACGGCCGAAATTCGGACAGCCGCCGCGATAATCAGGGCAATGGTCCGAATACCGCGGTGCTATCAAGTAACCATAGTGCTGTGCTTATGGTGATAAAGGATAGAGATGTCGCTGCCATCAGGGATGCTGCCCCCATGCCCTCGTGCCCGTAACGCTGACCATAGATCGGGTAGACGCTCAACATCGGGGCACAGGCAAAGCCGACCGCAGCCACCTTCATCAACGGGTCCAGGTCGGGAACAAGTCCGAGCAAAAGGAAAATGATTAACGGGTGCAGCACAAGTTTGCCAAACACGATGCGTGCCATGTCGAAACGCAAACCGCGCAGTTTGAGCCCAACAAGCCCGCCACCGATAACAAACAGCGCCACCGGGCCCGACGCCGAGGCCAGCATATCGATCACCGAAAAGATCGGGCCGGGTAATGTGATCCCGGAAATCGAAATGCTCATCCCGATCACGATGGCGATAATGATTGGATTGCGTGCAAGCCGGGCAAGGGTCTTGCGCAGAATTTGCCAACGACTAGTGCCCTCTGCCTCGGCACTATCACCCAGGATCAGAGCAAGTGGCGTGATGACCAGATTTTCGATGATGAAGCACAATGCCAGCGCAATACCCGCCGTAGGACCAAGCAGCTGCAGAACAATCGGATAGCCGATAAAACCACTGTTGGACACAGACATCCCCATGCCTTGCAGTGCGGCATTCTGTTGGCTTTTCCTGGCGATCAATCGGGCAAAGAAATAGCCCAGAGCGAATACGATCAGCGACCCGCTGCCATATGCCACCAGATAGTTTGTATTGAAAACCTTGTTGATATCATGGGCAATTACCGTGCGGATCAAAAGGCATGGCAGAGCAAAATTAATAACGAATGCCCCCATGCCACGCACAACTGTTTGAGGCACAATGTTGCGAAGAACAGCGATATAGCCGATGGCAATGATTAGAAAAATCGGTGTTGTTATGGCAAGAATATCAAGCATTTGTGCCAGCGGCTTTCGTTAGGGGTGGGCGTAGATATCAGCTATCCCGGTAAAACTGTGCAGGTCAAGAAACGGAATGACGTTCAGAATGAACCAAACGGTAATGGATTGGCCTGAAGGGTTGGATACCCAGAGCTTTTCGGGGATCGGTCGACTTGCGACTGCATCGCCGCAGGGCGCGCAGGCAGCCGATATTCTTGATCGTTTCCAGATTCTGGAATGTCTTTTGGGTTACGGTCCGGAAGTTGTCGGAACCCTGCCGTTGGGGATAGATATAGCAACATCTGACATCGACATATTGTGCAATGTGTCCGGACTGGATGCTTTTGGCTTGTTTGCTGATCAGGCCTTTGGTGATTTCGCGGGCTATACCCGGCACAGGCGTGATGCGACCGACCATGTCGACGCGGCCGTTGTCGTGCGTTTTGAATGCGACGGACTGCCCATTGAAATCTTTGCAACGGATCGCCCGGCCCGCGAACAATACGGCTTCGTACATATGTTGGTAGAGGCGCGCATCCTCCATGTCATGGGGGATGGCTTTGCCCGTAAAATACAGGACTTGAAGCAAGCAGGCATCAAGACCGAGCCAGCCTTTGCCAGCCTTTTACGGCTCGATGGGGATCCCTATCTCGCATTGGCAAAACTCGCTGACCTGTCGCCAAGCGAGCTCTGCGGGCGGCTTGGAGTATCGGGTATCTAATTTGCCTCTTCAGGCACAGGTAACGCGCGATAAACGACGTTTTCAATTTCCATTGAACGTGCTTCGAGAAGTGCGTTGCCTGCAAGGTCAAGGATTTCACCAGCTGTGTGGTGGAACTTGGTTTCCGGTTCCGCCCAAGTGGCACCGACACTCACGGTGATCCTGACCGGATCGCCTTCGGCATCGGTGAAACGGCATTGTTCGCGCACGGTGTCACACAGTTTGAAACCCAGAAAACTTGTTTGTTCTTCACGCGCGCCGGGCATCAGGCAGGCAAAGCCATATTTATCAACACGCCCGACAACATCACGGTCGCGAAGCGATGACGTCACAGCAGAAGCAATGGCTTGTACCACGCGCTCCAGGGTTTCCGCTCCGTACGTCTTGGCAAGGTTTTCATGCTCATCAATCTCAAAGCGAAAGATGGCAATCGGTGTGTTTTTGAGGCGCGCATTGATCAGCTCGCGATGCAGGAATTCCGTCATGCCTGCCGCATTCCAGGAGCGCGTTTGGGGATCGGTCAGGAGTTCTTGTTTGGCCGGATCAAGGTCATCAAAGACCTGTTGTGGGGTTCTTGCACCATAACGCAGTGCGATGATGGTTTCCGCCCACAACCCGAGATCCTCAAGAATCTGAATGTCTTCATCGCTGAACTGGCGACTGGTGGTGTCGACCACACACAAGGTTCCGATCTTGAAGCCGTCCGGGTTTGTCAGGGGCACACCGGCATATGACCGAACAAACGGCGCGCCGGTGACCAGCGGATTGTCACGGAACCGGTCATCGGATATCGCATCTTCGACGACGAATGTGCGATCATCATGAATCACATGACCACAAAATGAAACGTCCCGCGGTGTTTCAGAGGTCGGCTGGTTGATGTTGGACTTGAAAAACTGGCGGTCGTTATCAAGCAGCGATATTGCCACGATTTCAGAGCCGAATATCCGTTGTGCAACACGCGTGATGCGGTCAAGTTCCGGATCGGCAACACTGGTCAGAATGCCCATGCTTTCAAGAGACTTCTGACGGTCCAGTTCGTTATCGGGCAGTTCCGCCTTGTGCATCCAGTAATCCCCCAATTAGGTGCTCTTGATATCCGGAATTCTAGATGGTTCAAAAATCTGATCAAGTTGACCTTTGAACTAGATAATCTGGTTGACCGGATCTCCGATCGATAGCGTTCCGGCTCCGACCACGCGGCAGGTTACGCCGCCACGCCAGTTTGGTGTCAGCGCGTCTTTCAGGCCCATGGCGACTTCGTCCATTCGATCACACGGGTCGGTTTCCCCGGTGATCTCGAATATCACACCACCGATTGAAAGTTTGCTGCCTTTGATCCGCGGTAACACGATGCCGCAGACATACAAGTTTGCGCGGCGTTCGGTCCATGGGATATCGCCTTGACCAATTTCGCGACATGCCGCCTGCCAGTCTTCCTTGGCCAGAATGGTGACCTGACGACGGCGCAACTTGCCGCGATAATCACCATTCACGCCAAGCTCTTTTGTGACCTCAACGCGGTCAAGGCTTTCCATGGGGGCTCGCGATCGCGCCTTGCGTGCGATGCCAATCAGTTCCGCTTTGATCTTCATTCAAGTTTTCCACTGACCGGAAATCACCCAGCGACCTGCGAAGTTTTCCGGGACCAATATGGTCTGGCGCGGGGTGCCGCTTTCATCAAGTTCAGGGTAGTCGATCGTGTAATGCAAACCCCGGCTTTCGCGACGCCACAGGGCGGACTGAATGATCAGTTTGGCTACCACCGAAAGGTTACGCAGTTCCAGAAGGTCATTGGTGACGCGGAAGTTGCCGTAATATTCGTCAATTTCTGACAACAGCAAGTCCACCCGGTGCTGAGCGCGTTGCATGCGTTTGGTTGTGCGCACAATGCCGACAAAGTCCCACATCACGTTGCGCAGCTGTTCCCAGTTATGGGCAACAATGACTTCTTCGTCTGAATCGGTAATGCCGGTTTCATCCCAGTCTGGGATCGGTTTGAAAAGATCTTCGACCGGAAGGGCTTCGATAATGTCCTTTGATGCGGCATCACCAAATACAAGGCATTCCAGAAGCGAGTTTGACGCAAGTCGATTGGCCCCGTGCAAGCCCGTGCCAGCACATTCGCCAATTGCGTAAAGGCCGGTCAGATCAGTACGCCCGCGCAAATCGGTAAGAACCCCGCCACAGGTATAATGGGCGGCTGGAACAACCGGGATCGGTTGTTTGGTCATATCGATGCCGTAGCTCAGGCAGTTCTCGTAGATGGTCGGGAAGTGCTCCTTGATGAAATCCGCCCCCTTGTGGGTGATATCAAGGTAAACGCAATCCGCACCAAGACGTTTGAGCTCATGGTCAATCGCGCGTGCGACAATATCGCGCGGGGCCAGTTCACCACGTTCGTCGAACTGGTCCATGAAACGTGTGCCATCGGGCAACAAAAGTTTGCCGCCCTCGCCACGTACAGCTTCGGAAATCAGGAAGGATTTGGCCTGTGGATGATAAAGGCAAGTCGGGTGGAACTGGCTGAATTCCATATTCATCACACGACAACCCGCACGCCAGGCCATCGCAATGCCATCCCCGGTCGAGCCATCCGGGTTGGACGTGAATCGGTACACCTTGCTTGCCCCGCCGGTGGCAAGGATCACGGTGCGCGCGTTAAATGATTTGACCTGCCCGGTGCCAAGATCAAGCGCATAAGCCCCGATACAACGCCTGCCTTCACCGCCGAACTTGCGGTCGGTCACCAGATCAATCGCCAGATAGTTTTCAAAGATATCAATGTTTGGGTGACTGACGGCTTGGCTTTGCAGTGTGGTCTGGACCGCGCGCCCAGTGGCATCGGCGGCATGGACGATGCGCCGATGGCTGTGGCCGCCTTCGCGGGTCAGATGAAATGGCTGGTTGTTGTCGCCATTCGGGTCGCGGGTCAGTTGAATGCCAAGTTCGTCAAGCCATGCAATTGCCTTTGGCGCGTTGGTGGCGACGAATTCGACGGTTTCACGTTTGCACAGGTCCGCACCGGCGACCAGTGTGTCACGGACATGGTTTTCAACACTGTCAGCGGCATCAAGAACAGCGGCAATGCCACCTTGTGCCCAATTGGTCGAGCCATCATCAATCTTTCCCTTGGAAAGAACGGCGACCTTTACATGTGGGGCAAGTTTAAGCGCAGTGGACAAACCGGCAGCACCACTGCCGATGATAAGCACGTCATACTGGAAAGAATTCTCGGACATTTTTCCCATCACTTTCGGGCGGTGCCTGATGGCAGAAACTGGCGCGGTGGCGTCAATATCAGGCTCCGAACAGAGGCGCAGAATAGGGCTGCTTTTGCGCAATCTCAAACATAATCGCCATCAATCGCTACGAATACCCGCCAAGGGGTGAACACCTTTGGTTGTATGAATATCTTGCGAACCAATCCGGGATCGGATGAAATAGGGGTTTGTATGGCAGCTTGTCTTGCCACCCGCCATCAGCTTATCGGGGGATGCTGTTGTGGTCGATAAACTCCGCCTGCGCCTGATTGATTTCTTGCCCTTGTTGCTTGGGCTGCTTGGTTTTGCCATTGGGACGACACTGCTTGGCCGGTTTGGGTTGCATGAACTTGTACTGGTGGCGGATCCAAAGGCGGAAATCATTGAGCATCTTGGCGAAATGCCAACCGCCACACAGGTCACTGCACGATATGCCATGGCGGCGGCCTTTTTGACATTTCTGATCGCGGGTCTGGTGGTGGTCATTCAGGCGTTGCGTCAGATTGCATTTTGCCTGAAAGACAGAATGCATTTTACCCTGGTGCCACCGGGCTGGGTATTGCGCGTGCCGGGAAGTGTTCTGTTGCGTAAGGGGCTTGGATGGTTGTCGGCAAAACTCACTGCCCATGCGCTTGTTCTTGTGACCTCCATCATCTTGCTTCTCGGTCTGGTGGGGTATCTCGAACCACAGGTCTATCAGGGGCGCTTGTTACCCTGCGCCGTGTCGGAGGATAGTGCGTGTGTTGCAACAACCGATGACCAGCAGACAGAAATGGTTCGGAAGTTTGCGCCAGCCGTATTTGACAACATCCTGGGGCGTTGCAATGAAACGGGTTGCCTGACGGAAAGTGACGCGCCTGGCGGAGATGAGGAGTATTTCCTGTGGGATTTGCGCAAGAGCATTGTGATTGGCAACGTGCTTGCGGCTGTTGCGGCATTTTTGATGGCCGTTGCGGCATCCTGTCTTGTCATCCGGGCGTTTGACGTCGCATCGGATGATCCGGATGCCCGTGTTGTCTTTGCCCGGTTGGGAGCCCGTTGGAAAAATCTTTTGTACTTTACGTCGCTGTTTCTCGTTACCAGCGTTCTGCACATGAACTATTGGCGCAGTTGGCCTGCGGCTTATCTGCCAGACGATGCCAAGTTGACAATGGCATTCGAAGCCGCAGTAAAAGGTACGGTCCTTTATGAAGGTATCCTCTATTCGATTATCCTGTTTTTGACTTTTGTGACGGCAGCGACGCTGATGGGGGATGCCTATGAAAAGGCGGGGCTGGAGCCGGAAGTCGACAAAGGTGCCAAGGGCGTCATGGCATTGCCTGATTTCAAGAACATGCTCAATATCGGCGAGTTGGCAAAGACCATGCTGGCGATCATTGCACCCGCTGCCAGTGCCGCCGCCCCGATTATCGAGCAGCTTTTGACAGGAGCACCACAATGACAGCCCCCAATTCGAAGTCAGGCAAGCATCAAGGTGGGTGTCATTGCGGTAAGGTACGCTTTGAAATCCGCGGGCAGCTAGATAATCCGGTAATGTGTCACTGCAATTTGTGCCGAAAATTGCACGGACATGTCAGTGCTTATGCCCGGTTCAATCGCAAGGATTTGCACCTGATCGAGGAAGACGGTTTGCGCTGGTATCGAATGTCGGGCAAGACGGATCGTGGCTTTTGCAAGCTTTGCGGAACGGGCCTTTTCTGGCGGCCAGTCCGGTCGCGCAGTATGGCGGTGATGCCCGGTACCCTTGACGATACCAGTCAACTTACGATGTCAGGCCAGATTTTTTGTGCCGATAAGGGGAATTATTATCCGCTTGATCCGGCAATTCCCCAACATGATCAATCAGACAATGCCGATAACGCTGCTGTTGCCGATCAATCCTGATCGGTAACGCCGGGCACCTTCATCCAGGTCAGTTCGTGCTTGTTGTTATACAGATGCACGACCTTTGACCCCGGAATATCGGCAAACTGGGTGATGGCGGAATAGTCCGTATTGCCCTGAAGCTTGATGGTGCAGATGAAATTGGTCGCCATCCCGGCATCCATCCACTGATTGACCAGTTGGTATAGCCGATCCGGATAACAAATCACGTCCGAACACAGCCAGTCGATATAGCCAACTTCGTCCGGGTTCAGGCCAAAGGCACTTTCCTGGCGGAAATCAACGCGGGGCAGATTGGCGATCTTGCTATCAAGGCGGGCCTTGTCGATGGAAATGACATCGGTGCCAAATTCATGCAATACCCAGGTCCAGCCGCCGGGACTGCCGCCAAGATCCATGGTGCGATCACCGGCCTGCGGATAGGCGCCCAGACGGGTGAAGGCTTCCCACAATTTAAGGTACGCGCGGTTGGGCGGGGTGACCTTGTCCTCTTCAAATTCGATTTCGCCGTTCTTCCATGGGCTGGAACAATCGGCCGCCGCGATGATGGTATCGGGATCAATCAGTGTCCATGATCCAAGCGGTGCGGTCGGGGCCGGTTCGCCAAACACCTGCCGCTTGGCTGAAACGTGGGGCAGGTGGCTTTCAATCAGCTTGGCGCGGGAAAAGTGGTCAAACTTGAACAGCGCCCAGTTGCGTTGATTGAATTTCAGGATTTTCGCCGCCCCCTTGATCGACGGGATGGCAATGCGCACAGGATTACGCCAGACATTCTGTGCCCAGAAAACGCGCCGTTCCGGGCCGGGGGCAAACATCAACCGGTCATGGCGTTCAATCACGCCGCCAAGCTCTGCTTCCAGCTGATCCTCAAAGCCCACAGGGGCGAGATAGCCGGTGGCATCCATTGGTTCGATGACAGCATCAATGCCGTCCGGGGTGTCGAATATCTGTTTGTTTTCCATCATGGGCCTGCTTTTACGCCGTTTTGACCCAATAAAAAAGCGGGAAAGCTGCATGACAGCTTTCCCGCCCGTGATTGCCGGTTTGAGAAGCAACAACTCAGAATTTGTCGGCCTGAACCAGACCGTCGATCAGCAGAACCTTGGTCGGATCGCCTTTGATGCCAAAATCATTATCGTTGATCATCGCAAGCGCGCCGTCCCCCATGATGGCCAGGCCTTCAAGCTTGTTCGGGGCTTCCGGGTAATCGGCACTGTCGAAACGCAGCGTCTTGGAAACCGCGACCAGATCAATGCTGCCAAGGTCGTTTTGTTGTTCCAGTGTCGGGCTAGTGGACATGTCGTCCCAGCGGGTGGCAAGGATGTTGGTCGCCCCGCTCAGTTCGACTTCGTGTAGCTTGGTGGTCTTGTTGGTGCGTTCCAGTACCAGCAGACGGTCATTACCAAGGGCCAGAACTTCGGAAATGCGCGGAGAATTCTGTTTCTCGGACGGGTCGTTGCGGAAGGTCTGCGGGTCATCAAGCCGGTAGATATATTCACCGCTCAACTTTGAAGATTTACGATCATAGACAAACAGACGGGTGTTCTTTGCCTTGGTGTAGGCAGCTTTGTCGGGGTTCGCCAGCGGGTTCTGAACCATGAAATACAGTTTGCTTTCATCTGGCGAAACGGCCATCGATTCAATGCCACGGTTGGTCTGGCGCTTCACGAGAATGGCCGGAAGGCCGCCACTGACCTTATAGGCAGAACCTTCGAAGTCCTTTTCCGAGCCGGCTGGAACGATACGTTCAACAACCGTACCGTCTGCCGTGACATGCAGGATCGACGGACCGTTCTCTTCACCGATCCAGTATGACCCGTCGCTCAGGCGAATAATGCCTTCGGCATCTATCGAGGAAACCGACTGTTCAAGCATATTGCCATCGGCATCAACCGGCTTTTCGGTTTTGGCGACGGTCAACTTGTTGGTCAGGCCGGTCAGCGGCACACCGTTCTGGTCCTTGATGGTAATGACATCCTTGATGTCAAAGCTGCCATCGTCATTCAGGAAGATGGTGTAGATCGAGGGCGAATAATCCGGGGTCGGATAAACGCGAACTTTCGCACCCTTGCAGACCTGATCGGCGGGTACGCCCAGAACCACTTCGACATTTGCGCAGGTAAAGTTCGGACCACGGTCAGACACGGCATAGAACATGTTGCCCGGATCGCCCGGACGACGATACGCGCCAGAACCAAGGCCGATGGTCAGATCGCGTGCCTTGCCGCCGTCGACCATAACGGTCGACAGGTTGTTGATCGCACTTTTGGTTTCAAAAACCTTGGCTTCACCTGCCATGGCAGAGCCCGTTACCAAGGTGGCGGCTACGCCGATTAGACCGGCTGCAAATGACCGTTTCATTTCTGGGAATCCCCTGGAAAAATTTCACAAAAACACGCAGCTCAAGCCCGTCACGTTCGGGCGAGCTGTGTTCTTGTTCACACTAAGGGGTCTGTGTGACAGTTTGGTTGCGCTTGAGCGTCGCTTTGATGAAACAAATCAGATGCTTGGCGGCAGCTGTCACCGACTATTTCCAGAAATCCTCTCGGCGGACCGTGAAAGTTTCCGATACGCTGGCATATTCCTGATAGCCAAGGCGCGCGAGTGGTTCAAACAGGGTGACATCGACCATGCCATCGCGAATGATGGCATCATCAATATGCAGACCAATGACGGTACCAATAACCATGGCGCAAGGATGTTGCGGACTGGGGCTTGGCAGGTCAACGATCTGGAACACCTTGCATTCCATGTGGATCGGCACCCCCTTGATCAGGTGCGGTTTGACACATTTGGCGGGCAATTTTTCCAAGCCAGCATATTCAAACTCGTCCCCACCCGGCGGCAAGGGGGCTGAAGAAAAGTTAAGTTCTTTCAGCATCGCCTTTGGGGCAACGCCAACCACGAATTCACCTGTGTCACGCGCATTGCGCAAACTGTCGACAGAACCACCTGATGAAAACATCACCATTGGCGGGTTGCCATGCACTGCATTGAAAAATGAATAGGGGGCCAGGTTGGGCCGACCATCGGGGTCAACGGTGGACACCCAGCCAATCGGGCGCGGGGCCACACAGGCCTTGAATGGATCATGCGGCAAGTTATGCGCGGTTTTTCCCGGTTCGTAGAACATGGTGCGTCCTGATGTGTTTGCGTGTTTCTTATCCGCGAACTGCGCCCGTTTGGATCACAAGAAGTTATCCGGATCTGTTACTGGCGCGGGGCATATTCATGTTCTCGTACATGATCCGGGCGGTCTGACAGGTGCAGGCGCGTTTGGGCCATCGGTGTTTCGGCGATGATCTTGCCGTGCTTGATCACAAACAGGCGGTTGGCGCGCATGCGGATGGCTTCAATCGTGTCGCGGGCCTGAAGGATGACGAAGTCTGCGTTATTGCCGACCTCAATCCCGTAACCTTCAAGACCAAGGATCTTGGCAGGTTCGGTGGTGACGGCATCAAAGCAGGCGCGGATATCATCGCGCGACGTCATCTGGGCCACATGCAGCCCCATCGATGCAACTTCAAGCATGTCGCCCGATCCCATGGAATACCAGGGATCCATCACACAGTCATGACCGAATGCCACGGTCAGCCCGGCCTTGCGGAGCTCCGGTACGCGGGTCATGCCGCGCCGCTTGGGATAGGTATCGTGGCGGCCCTGCAGGGTGATGTTGATCAGCGGGTTGGCGATGGCGGAAACTTCCGCCTCTGCCATCAGGGCGATCAGCTTGGACACATAGTAATTGTCCATCGAATGCATCGATGTCAGGTGTGATCCGGCTACACGGCCCTGAAGCCCCAACCGCTGGGTTTCATAGGTCAGCATTTCGATATGACGCGACAGGGGATCGTCTGACTCATCGCAATGCATGTCGACCATAAGCCCGCGTTTGGCCGCCATTTCGCAAAGTTCTTTGATGCTTTGTGCACCATCGGCCATGGTGCGTTCGAAATGCGGAATGCCGCCCACAACATCAACACCCTTATCAAGGGCGCGGATGGTGTTTTCCTTGGCCGTCGGGCTGCGCAAATAACCATCCTGCGGGAAGGCAACAAGTTGCAGATCGATATAGGGCGCGACCTGCTTTTTGACTTCGAGCAACGCATCAACCGCAAGCAAACGGTCATCGCAAACATCAACATGGGTGCGGATGGCAAGCAGGCCCTTGGATACTGCCAGATCGCAGTATTTAAGCGCGCGTTCAATCACCGCTTCGGGGGTCAGAAGTGGTTTTAGTTCGCCCCACAACGCGATGCCTTCAAGCAACGTGCCCGACTCATTCATGCGCGGCAGACCCAGTGACAGGGTCGCATCCATATGGAAATGGCTGTCGACGAAGGGCGGGCTGACCAGCATGCCGCCGCAATCAAGCACCTCGACCGCCGGAACATCAATATGACTGGCTATCTCGACGATCTTGCCATTCTGGCAGGCAATATCCACGCCGGTCTGGCCGTTGGCGATATTGGCGTTTTTCAGGATCAGATCGGGTTGCATGATGTCATCCTTGGTCTGGTGGTAGCGATCACAAACGGGTTGTATTGCTTAACGTTGTCCCTTGAACCATGGCACAAGAAGCGCCTTGGGGTAATCGGCTTTGCGGGCCACAACAATAAGCGCAATGATCGACAGGATATAGGGCATCATCAGGAATACCTGCGATGGCAGGAATGCGCCGACCTCGGTCTGCAAGCGCACCTGAAACGCGTCAAATGCCCCAAACAATAACGCCCCGATCAATGCCTTGCCCGGTCGCCAGCTGGCAAACACGGTCAGCGCGATACAGACCCAGCCACGGCCATTGATCATGCCAAAGAAGAACGCATCAAAGGCCGACATGGTCAGGAAAGCCCCGCCCAATGCCATCAGCGATGATCCGACAACGACCGCACCAATGCGAAGGCCATAAACCGAAAGTCCCTGTGCCTCGACCGAGGACGGGTTGTCACCAACAGCCCTGATCGCAAGACCAAGCGGTGTGCGATACAAAACCCAGCCGGTGACAAACACCAGAACAAGGGCCAGCATCGTCATGGCCGTTTGCGAAAACAGCGCCTGTCCGATGAAGGGCAGGTCTGAAAGAAACGGGATATCAAGCGGACGGAACGGTTCGATGCGCGGCGGGGACGAAACATCGGGTAATGCCGTGCGATAGGTGAAATATGACAAACTGGTCGCAAGCAACGTCACCCCAATGCCCGACACATGCTGGCTTAGCCCAAGCGGCACAGTCAGGATCGCATGGATCAGGCCAAAGAAGCCACCCGCAAGGGCTGCAACCAATACACCACCCCAAAGACCGGCACCCAGCCATACAGCCATCCAGCCCGCCATGGCACCGGCGGTAAAGATGCCCTCGATCCCAAGGTTAAGCACACCGGCGCGTTCGCAAATCAATGCGCCCAACACGCCAAAGATCAGCGGGGTCGCAATGCGAATGGCGGCTTCCCAGAAGCTGGCGGCAAGAAGAATATCAATGATTTCCATGGTCTTTCCCCTTAGCCCTGCGCCGATTTGCGATCAAAGTGAACCCTAAACCGGGTCAGGAACCCGCCGATCAAAACGCACAGCAACGCCATGGCAACGATCAGATCGGCGAGATAGCTTGAAACGCCAATCGCGCGGCTCATGGAATCTGCACCGACAAAGACCGATGCAACAAAAAGCGCCGATGCAATTACCCCGATGGGTGACAGACGTGCCAGCATCGCGACTACAATTCCGGCATAGCCATATCCGGGCGAAAGGTCAGTTGCGAGGTAACCACGCGTGCCAGCCACTTCCGATACCCCGGCAAGACCGGCCAAACCACCTGACAGGGCGGCAACAAGGATCATGGTTTTAGTCACCGAAATGCCGGAAAATTTGGCAGCGGCGGCATTTTCCCCAACCGCACGAATTTCAAAGCCCCATACCGTGCGTTTGACGAAAACCGCCAGTGCAATGGCCGAAACAAGTGCGATGAGAAGCCCAATATGTACCCGCATGCGTTCGAGAAGGGCCGGGAAGGCCGCACTATCAATGATCGGTTCGGACTGTGGCCAGCCCATCGACATCGGGTCTTTAAGCGCCCCTTCCAGCATCATCTGCACGAACAACAATACGATGAAGTTCAAAAGAAGGGTGGTGACGACCTCGTCCACACCAAGGCGGGTCTTCAAAAGCGTCGGACCAATCAGCATCAACGCACCAGCAATCATGCCAGCGATAATCACGACCGGGATCATCACCCAGCTTGGCCCGTCAATCACACCGGAACCAACGGCAACGGCGGCCATGGCCCCCATGTAAAGCTGGCCTTCGGCACCGATATTCCAAAGCTTGGCGCGGAATGCAATGGCGGCCGCAAGCCCGGTCAGGATCAGCGGTGTGGCGCGGGTCAGCATTTCCGAGGTTGAGAACACTGATCCAAAGGCACCACTGATCATAAGGCCATAGGCCTCAATAATCGGTGCACCGGCAAGCGCCAGCGGAATGGCGGCGAGAAGTATGGCAATCGTAGCGGCCAGAACCGGCACGCCATAAACAAGAAGCGGGCCGGGATTGCTGCGCGCTTCAAAGCGGATCATGCCGTTTCTCCCGGTTTGGTGGTCGTCGTGCCATCGGGGGCATGCGGGGCGGCTTTTTGTCCGGCCATCATCAGGCCAAGCTCGGACCTGTCAATGCTGTCGGTTGGCATGGCGGGCGTTATGTGCCCGGCATGGATCACGGCGATCTGATCTGAAATGGTCAGAAGTTCATCAAGGTCTTCGGATATCAGAATGACCGCTGCCCCACCCTGACGGGCTTCCAGCAAGCGGCGATGGACTTCTGATTGCGCACCAACATCAAGGCCGCGCGAAGGTTGGTTGGCAAGGATCAGCTTGGGCGATTTTTCCAGAACACGCGCCAGGATCAGTTTTTGGATATTACCACCCGACAAAAGACGGGCAGGCGCATCAGGACCCGGGCAGCGCACGTCGTAATCGGCAATCGCATGTTCGGCCCGTGTGCGGATGGCGTCGAAATCAAGGAAGCCGAGTTTTTGGTATTCCGGGCTTCGGACATCCTCGATCGCGATATTTTCAGCCACGGTCATCGACCCGACCATACCGTCATGATGGCGATCTTCGGGGATGCGCGCGATGCCGTTTTGGGCGAATGTGTGGGCATCGAATTTGGTGATTGTTTCGCCAAATATCTCGACTGTGCCGCTATCGGGTTTATCAAGGCCTGCGATCAGTTGCGCGAGCGCCGCCTGGCCATTGCCCGATACCCCTGCGATGCCAAGGATTTCACCCTCGCGGGCGGTGACATTCACCCCATGCAGGGACCGACGGGAATCCCCGCGATCAATTATGACGTCTGCAAGCGTTATCACCGGTTTTCCGGCCTCGCGCGGTGTGCGGCGGCTGGCAGGAACTTCGCGACCGACCATCAGTTCAGCGATGGATTTGTGGTTCGCGTCGCTGGTTTTCATTTCGCCAACCTTGGCCCCGCCGCGCAGCACCGCAATCCGGTGCGATACGGCAAGAACTTCGGCCAGTTTGTGGGCGATGATAATCACCGCAAGGCCGGTTGCGGCCAGTTTGCGCAGGATGGCAAACAGGCTGTCGGCTTCTTGCGGGGTCAGAACAGCGGTCGGTTCATCAAGAACCAGCAACCGCGCATCGCGATAAAGCGCCTTGAGGATTTCAACGCGCTGCTTTTCGCCAACGGTCAGTTTGTGGACCGGTTGATCCAGATCGACATTAAGCCCCGATCCGGCCATCAGTTCACCAAGCTTTGCGCGTGCGCTGCTGCGATCACGACGGAGCCTGAAAATCGGTTCGGTCCCAAGGACGATGTTATCAAGACCGGTCAGGTTTTCAGCAAGTGTGAAATGCTGATGAACCATGCCGATCCCGGCATCAAGGGCTGCCTGCGGGGCGCCCGGTTCAAGCTGCTCAAGGTCGCCATCGCGACCGGCAACCGTAACGGTGCCTTCGTCTGCGACATAGTGACCGAACAG
The DNA here is from genome assembly GCF_002295455.1 of Thalassospira sp. UBA848. NCBI lineage: Bacteria > Pseudomonadati > Pseudomonadota > Alphaproteobacteria > Rhodospirillales > Thalassospiraceae > Thalassospira > Thalassospira sp. UBA848. The sequence continues at coordinate 20,843 of NZ_DBGS01000034.1, forward strand.
AATATTCATCAAGGTGGTTTTGCCAGCGCCGTTTTCGCCAAGAAGGGCAACTATTTCGCCCTTGCGAACGGTCAGATCGATGGCGTCATTGGCAACCAGCGGGCCAAATCTTTTGGTGACACCTGCCAGCGACAGCAGCAGGTCTTGCGACGTTTCAGAAGATGTGTGCGCAGCAGATGACATTCGGGTAATCCGTTTTGTTTTTATGCGTCACGCTGTGGGGCAGTGGGCGTATGCGGGGCGGGATAGGGTTGTGACCCTATCATGTTGTAAACAACAAAGGGCAGTTCGATTATGTAACCGAACTGCCTAGGGTCAAAACTCGTTCAAATCACCGACTTGGTCTCTCGGATTTGTGCGGATATGCGGAGCAAAATCGCAGCAAGATCTAAATCTTGCAAGGTTTTGTGACAAAATAGCCCGTGCAAATCCGGGAGATCCGGAGGACAACTGCTATGAGAGAAAGCCACTGCGTCAAATCCCTTGACCGGGGATCACCCCGATCTGCAGGCTTTTCCTAGCGTTTTCTCTCATATCAGTTGCCAAGGTGGTGATTTGAATGAGTTTTGACCCTAGTGATTTCAGCGAAATCTTACATCGATGATTTCGGTTCTTCGTCGTTTACTTCGACAGTGAAGGACCCATCAAGGATTTCAGCCTGCTTGGCTTCGACTTCTTCAACCGTACCGTCCGGCAGCAGGGCCGGATCAAGAACGACAGAACCGCCGCCGAATTCCATGTAGCTGTATTTGCCGTAATCCTCGGCTTTGAATTCACCGGCTTTGACCGCTTCGATCGCGTGGTCAATGGTGGCTTCCATGTGCCACAGTGCCGAACCCAGAATGGTGCCCGGATAATCAGCCGCAGTGTCGATCACGTTACCAACAGCCAGAATGCCGCGTTCCTTGGCCGCATCGGATACGCCAAAGCGTTCGGCATACATGATGTCCGCGCCATTATCGATCATGGCAAAGGCTGCTTCTTTGGCCTTGGGCGGGTCATACCAGCTGTTGATGAAGGTCACCATGAATTCGACGTCGGGATTAACCGATTTGGCACCAGCCATGAAGGCATGCATCAAACGGTTTACTTCCGGGATGGCAAAGCCGCCAACCATGCCGATCTTGTTGCTTTCGGTCGCCTTGCCAGCGGCCATGCCGACAAGGTAGCTCGGCTCATGGATGAAGTTATCAAAGACCGAGAAGTTTTCCCCGTCCGGTGCAAAGCTGGACCCCATCAGAAATGCAGTTTCCGGATAGTCAGCAGCAACCTTGCGGGCAGCGCGTTCGACACCAAAGACTTCACCAACGATCAGATCAGAACCGTTTTCGGCATATTCGCGCATGACGCGCTCATAGTCGGTGTTGGCGACGTTTTCGGAAAACTCATAGGAAATATCGCCGCGTGCTTCGGCAGCGTTGAGCGCCTTGTGAATGCGCGATACCCACTGCTGTTCGACCGGAACGGTGTAGATCGCCGAAACCTTCAGCGGATCAGCGGCCTCTGCCGGTGCGCCAAAGCCAAACGAAACCACTGCGGCTGCGCCGGCGATGGCTGACAGCATGGCACGACGCGTTAGGCGGAAAGTACCAGACTTCATTTTTGTCCCCCTGCGGATTATTGCCGTTATACGAAACTCAACCTTTTGCATAGATTGTGTGCAGATTGTATACGCGATCACAAAAGAGGCAAAGCACCTTCTGTCCAAATGGTCAGTTTTCCACTTTTTGGTGTAACTATTTGGGAATGCGCGGGCTTTAAGCCAAATCCTCGGGCGGAATTGGCAGGGGGTTAATCAGCCCGGCTAGAAAGACGTTTTTCAGAGCGTCGATATGTACGCCGTCGAATGCCATTGGCCCACGGAGTCCCCCGACATACTCCGGTGCGTTTCAGAATTGCGTTTGTCGTGGCAAATCTTCGCAAATCTTCCGGTTTTTCGACCATAGCCGTTAAGATTGTCTAAACAGGCGACGCACTTTCTAAGACAATGCGAATCCTTGAAAAATTTCGGAGTCGGTTAACTCTTTCATTAACTATTTCGGTTGATGCTTTCATCAAGATTTCAAGGGGGAACCTAGAAGGCATCATGACAAAAAAGACATCTTTACCACTTGATCAGGTGATGGTTGGCGATTGCATCGAACTGATGAACAGCCTGCCGGAAAAATCCGTCGATCTGATTTTTGCCGATCCGCCCTACAACCTTCAGCTTGGTGGGGATCTGCTGCGCCCGAACAATTCCAAGGTCGACGCTGTCGATGATCATTGGGATCAGTTCGACAGCTTCCGTCACTATGACGAGTTCACCCGCGACTGGCTGACGGCAGCACGCCGTGTCCTTAAGGATACCGGTGCGATTTGGGTGATCGGGTCGTATCACAACATTTATCGCGTTGGTAACACGCTTCAGGACATCGGTTATTGGATCCTCAATGACATTGTCTGGCGCAAAACCAACCCGATGCCGAATTTCCGCGGCAAGCGTTTCTGCAACGCGCACGAGACCCTTCTGTGGTGCTCGAAAAGTGAAGAGCAAAAGGCGATCACCTTTAATTACGAAGCGATGAAGCAGCTTAATGAAGGCTTGCAGATGCGCTCTGACTGGTTGATGCCGATTTGCGCCGGCTCAGAGCGTCTTAAGGACGACAAGGGCAAGAAGGTCCATCCGACCCAGAAGCCCGAAGCACTGTTGCAGCGTGTTCTGATGGCGACCACCCGTCAGGGTGACGTGGTGCTTGATCCGTTCTTTGGTACGGGTACGACCGGCGCGGCTGCGCGACGTCTTGGCCGTCACTTCATCGGCCTGGAACGCGAAGAAAGCTATGCCGAGGCCGCACGTGATCGCATTGCCAAGGTCCAGATGCTGGATGGCGACAGCCTTGAGTTGACCGAGTCGAAGCGTTCCTTGCCGCGTATTCCGTTCGGTGCTGTGATCGAACGTGGCCTGCTTTCGCCGGGCGACAAGATCTATGACAACCGGGGCAATGTCGCTGCCATGGTACGTGCCGACGGGTCCATCAGTCACAAGGACAATGCCGGTTCGATCCATCAGGTTGGCGCGCATGTGCAGGGCGCACAGGCTTGTAATGGTTGGACTTATTGGCATTACAAGTGCGATGGCCGACTGGTTTCGATCGACAATCTGCGTAGTCAGCTGCGCAAGGAAATGGGTCAGGTCCCCGCCTGAGCCTGACCGGAAAATTCCGACTAGATCATTGATGCCCAAAAAAAACCGGCGTGGTTGCGAAACCCGCCGGTTTTGCTTTTGCGCAAAATTCTTGCTATATTCCAATCATCAAACTTATCCGCAAGGATAGATGGAGAAGAACATGCAAGCAGGTGCAGTAGGGGGTGCCGCATACGCACCCAACCCGGTCCAAATTCAGCAGGCCACAGCGCCGATTGCTGAAACGGGTAACAATGACCTGAATACACCGCCGACACAGCGGGTAGAGCAAACAGCAGAAGCTGAAACGTCGCAGCAGGCCGCACCGACCCCGACAGAGGGCCGTGGACAGGTAATCGACATCTACGCCTGATCGCGCCGCGCGATGAAAGAAAAAGACAAAGGCCCGTGGTTTTGACCACGGGCCTTTTTAATTACGCAGGTTTTATGCGACAGAGCTGCCAGATCAGGCAGGCCCGTATTTGAGGGCATGACGGACGATCTTTTTCATGACAGTCGGCAGGGCAAAGTCCGACAGCCCGTCAATTGTTGTCCAGCTGCCGTCAAGTTTATCTGCCTCCTCAACGGGCAGGGTGGTCGCAAGCACGCTGACATTCAGATGAAAGTGCGTGAAGGTGTGGCCAACCGTGCCGTCAAGCTCTGCCCACTTGGCCGACACCGGTGCTTCGGACAGCATCACATCATCAGGCGTCTCAATCGCGCGCCAGTCGCTTCCGGGGACTTCATACAAGCCACCAAGCAATCCCTTTTCCGGGCGGCGACGCACAAGGATGCGGCCATCGTCTTCGCGCCGGATCCAAAACGCATAACCGACCCGTGTTGGTTTCGGTTCTTTCTTGCGTTTTTTGGGAAGCTCTGGCGCGATGCCCGATTTGCGTCCTTCGCAATCGGCCTGCCACGGGCAAATGCCGCATGCCGGATTGCGTGGCGTGCAAACCGTTGCGCCCAAATCCATCAGCGCCTGGGCGTAATCGCCGGGGCGATCAGACGGGGTCAGGGCGGCTGACTTTTCCTTGATTTCGGGTTTGACGTCAGGCAGTGGCGTTTCCAGTGCAAACAGACGTGAAATCACCCGTTCAATATTGCCGTCAACCGGGCTTGCATGGCGGTTAAAGGCAATGGCGGCAACCGCGCAGGCGGTGTAGGGGCCAATACCCGGCAGCTTCAACAAGCCTTCCTCGGTATCGGGAAAAACGCCGTCATATTCGGATGCAACAACTTTGGCGCATTTATGCAGGTTGCGCGCCCGCGCATAATACCCAAGCCCTTGCCAGGCATGCAGCACATCATCAAGTTCTGCATTGGCAAGATCGGTCACCGTCGGCCAGCGTTTCAAGAAGGCAGCAAAATAGGGCCCCACCGTCTGCACGGTGGTTTGTTGCAGCATGATTTCGCTGAGCCAGACATGATAGGGATCTGGCGTCTCGCCGGGTTCTGATCGCCAGGGCAGGGTGCGGTGATGGCGGTCGTACCATTCAAGCATGCTTGCTGCGAGGCGTTGGGTATCCTGATGGGTGAAATGCACGTCGATCCCGTGTTATGTTGTTTTTCGGACTTTGAAGCAGACCCTACGAAAGAAGCGGGCGTGAGCAAGAAAAAAGATAGTGTCGGTACGAAAAGTGGCTCGATGCTGGATCAGCCATCCAAAACCGTTGCACCGAAAAAGAAGCAGGCATTTACACAGCTTGGCAGTTCAGAACGTCGCATGGGTCTTCGCAATGTCGCCCCGCTTGTTGGCAATCTGACCCGGCCGCTGGTGCGCAAACGTGGCTTTTTCCAAACCGAAATCATCCTGCACTGGGCCGAGATCGTCGGGCGTGACCTTGAAAAATACACCATGCCGTTGAAATACAGCCCCCCGCCCAGGGAAAGTATCGCCGGTGGCACCTTGCTGATCCGGGTTGTTGGTCCGGTAGCCCTTGAACTGCAACACCGTATGCCGCAAATCATCGAGCGGGTGAACAGCTATTTCGGCTATCGTGCGATCAACAAGATCACGATGCTTCAGGGTGATATTTCGCGCCCCGAACGCACAGTCCATCGCCCGACCGAAGTCCCCGAAGCCGACATCAGCCCAACCAGTCAGGCCGACCTCGAAAAGATCGAAGATCCCCATCTGCGTGAAGTGCTTGCACGGCTTGGCCGACATATCGCCGGGGCAAGTGGCGGGTTGCGGCCCAAAACCGGCAAGAAATAAGGCATTTGGTGCAGTTCGCAGGTGCCCGTGCTCCCATGTTTGGCGATCACGCCCTGTTGTGTTGCGTGCCGGTAATAATCGAATCAGTTTTCTTAAATGAACGATCACGGAGTTGCCGCAATTGCGCGCCAACTTGGCGACTCGTTGGTGGCATAGCCGTTTTCGGGGGTGTGTTGACTCCCGCGCTGCAACAGGCTTGTAATCACAAAACTTTGTTTTAACGGAGGTTTCCTTGCTAAAGGCAGTTAAGTTTCTTGCTGGTGCGTTTTTGATGATGGTCGGGCTTGCAAGCGCCCAACAGGCACAAGCAGTAGAGTGGAAAGAACATGTGATGGGTGACGAGAATGCACCGGTCACGATGATTGAATATGCATCTTTGACCTGCCCGCATTGCGCGTCCTTCCACAACGAGGTTCTGCCTGAGATCAAGGAAAAGCTGATTGATACCGGCAAACTGAAGCTGATCTATCGCGACTATCCGCTTGACGGTGTTGCGTTGCGTGCTGCTGCCATTGCGCAGTGCGCGGGCGAAGATCGCTATTTCGGTGTTCTGGGCATGCTGTTCAAATCCCAGATGACCTGGGCACGTTCGCAGGACCCGGTCGCCAGCATCAAGGAAGTGGTGCGCTTTGCAGGAATGACCGGCGATGCGGTGGACGCGTGTATTGCCGATCAGGAACTGATTGATGGTATCGTTGGTTCGCGCATGACTGGCGAACAGGAATTCAATGTCAGTTCCACGCCAAGCTTCATCCTTGATGGAGAGCTAATTGAGGGCTCGCGCGAAGCAGAACTCTTTATCGAAAAAGTCGAAGACCTTATCGACTAAATAAAACAATCCTGCTGAACACCGTATCTGCGGTGTTCGGCAACAGGGGACAGGGTCGGACCGGGGGACATGATTGGTCCAGTTTAAATCGCTAAAGCTGACGGGGTTTAAATCCTTCGTCGATTCAACAGATCTACTCGTTGAAGACGGGCTGACCGGTGTTGTCGGCCCGAACGGCTGTGGCAAATCCAATCTTGTCGAAGCACTGCGCTGGGTGATGGGTGAAACATCGGCCAAGCAGATGCGTGGGTCCGACATGTCCGATGTGATTTTTGGCGGTACATCAAGCCGTCCGGCACGTAACGTGGCGGAAGTATCGGTTACCCTTGATAACAGCGAGCGCAAGGCGCCCGCGATGTTCAATGACTTTGACATGCTTGAAGTCACGCGCCGTATCGAACGCGGTGGCGGATCGAATTACCGCGTGAATGGCAAGGATGTTCGTGCCCGTGATGTGCAGCTGTTGTTTGCTGATGCCGCGACCGGCGCACGATCAAATGCCATGGTTTCCCAAGGCAAAATTGGTGCTCTGATCGGGGCCAAACCGATCCAGCGTCGCCTGATCCTTGAAGAAGCGGCTGGCATCACCGGCCTGCATTCACGCCGCCATGAAGCGGAACTCAGGCTTAAGAACGCCGAACAGAATATGGAACGTCTCGAAGACGTTCTTTTGCAGCTTGATGGCCAGATCGCCTCCCTGCAAAAACAGGCAAGACAGGCCGAACGTTATCGCAAACTCTCCGAAAGTGTCCGCCAGACCGAGGCATTGCTGTTCCACATCCGCTGGACCGAAGCCCAGAAACGTCAGGATGACGCACGTGAGTTGCTGGTCGCAGGCGAAAGCGCTGTGCGCGACCTGACATCGTCGGTGACCGAGGCAACAACTGTTCAGGCCCACGTGGCTGCAAGCCTTCCCGATCTTCGCAAAAAAGAGTCCGAGGCTGCAGCAGCCCTTCAGCGCCTTTTGATCGAACGCGAAGGTCTTGATAAGGACAAGGCCCAGATTGAAACCCAGATGGGCCAATTGCGCGCTCGCATCCAGCAGATTGACGCCGACCTTGCCCGCGAGGCGGAATTGGCAAGTGACGCGGAAGGCGCGCTTAAAAAACTGAAGGACGAGCGCGAAGAACTGAGCGAGGCGCAGGGTGGCGAAGACGACGCCCTTGATGAAGCCCGCGAGGTCGCATCTGAAAAGGCCCTTCGGGTTGAGGAGCTGGAAACAGAAGTTGATGCACTGACCAACAAGGTCGCCGAAGAAGAGGCGCGCCTGAAATCGGTTCAGCAGCGGCTGAGTGAACTCAATGCACGGCGTTCGCGCCTGACGGAACGCCACGACGAAGCGGTTGCAAAGCTTGATGACATCCGCATCGAGGCTGATTTTTCCGAAGCCCTTGAAGAAGCAAGCATGCATCTTGAAGAGTGCGAGGAGCTTGTTGAACAGCGCAAAATGGCGGTCGAAGAGGCGGAAATGCGCCTTGCTGAAATGCGGGATCGCGAAGATGGCTTGAAAACCGCCGAAAGCGATGCGCGCGATGCGCTGCGTGACGCCGAAAGCCGAAAGGCCCGCCTGACAGCGGAAATAGAGGCGCTTGAAAGCCTTTTGCGCGGCGGTGATGATGACAAGTATCCCGGCGTGATTGAAAACATCGCGGTACAAGGCGGGTTTGAACTTGCCATGGCGGCTGCCCTTGGCGAGGACCTTGATGCCCCCGATGCAACCGATGCCGCCATGCATTGGGCAACCATTGATCCGGCAACCGATGACCCGGCCCTGCCTGATGGTGTCACAGCACTTGCAAAATATGTCGAGGCACCCGCCCTTTTAAACCGTCGTCTTTGGCAGATCGGCATTGTCGATGATGAGGCGACCGGTAACTTCCTTGCCAAGAACCTTAAGGTTGGCCAGCGGCTTGTGTCGCGCGAAGGTGCTCTTTGGCGGTGGGATGGCTATCGCATTCTTGCCGGGGCTGAATTGCCTGCCGCCGTGCGGCTGCGTCAGCGCAACCGCCTTGAAGAACTGCGCGGTGAACTTGAAGAAGCTGATGCGGTGGTTGAAGCTGCGAGCGAGCGCGCCGAGATCGCCAGTGAAAATGTCGAACGCCTTGATGAAGAAATAGAGGCAGCCCGAACGGCGGAGCAGGAAGCCCACCGGGCGGTGCGCGATGCGGAAAATGCCGCGTCATCCGCGCGTGAGGAAATCGCAAATATCAAACGCGACGCCAGCGCCATCGAAAGCCGCCTTCAGAACGCCGAAGAAGCCGAAAAGCGGGCCAAGCAGGATCTTGATGAGCTGATTGCCGAACAGGAAGAGCTTGCGGCCCTGCCAGAAGAAAGCAGCGAGGGCCTGATGGAAATCAAGGCCGAACTGATCGAGAAACGCGCAAATCTGGCCGATGCGCGTGCCGATCACATGGAAGCCCGCAGCCAGCTTGAACGGATGCAAAGCACCATGTCGGGCCGGCGGAAGCGTCTTGAATTTGTTGAAAACGAAATTGCCACCTGGAACGAACGTGCATCGGGGGCGGGTGAACGGGTTGCCGAACTGCGCGAACGCCAGGAAGAAGCCCGCATGGAGATCGAGGAGCTTGAACTCAAGCCCGAAGAGATCGAAGAACGCCGTGCAATCCTGTCAGACCGGATCGAACTTTCTGACGCGACCCGTAAAGAAGCCGCTGATGAACTGCAACGCGCCGAAAACGCCCAACGCGAGGCCGATCAGAACCTGCGCGAAGCAGAACAAAAACTGGCCGAAGCCCGTGAGGGGCGTGTGCGTTGCGAAGCCCTGCTTGAACAAGCTGAGCAACATCGCCGTGACCTGATTGAACGTATCCGTGAACGGGTCAATGCAACGCCAGACCAGTTGGTGGAGCTTGGCCAGATTGATCTGACCAAGGACCTGCCAAGCGAAGGCGATATCGAAGCCCGTCTGCAACGCCAGACCCGTGAACGTGAAAATCTGGGCGCGGTCAACCTGCGTGCAGAGGTCGAACTGGCCGAAATGCAGGAACAGAAAGACACCATGGTGTCCGAACGCGATGATTTGATTGCTGCCATTGAAAAGCTGCGCAATGGCATCAACCAGCTCAACCGCGAAGCCCGTGCACGTTTGAAAGCCGCCTTCGATGAAGTCGACAAGCACTTCCAGCAACTGTTTGTCCGCCTGTTTGGCGGTGGTGGTGCGCATCTGATGCTGACCGACGCGGACGATCCGCTTGAAGCCGGGCTGGAAATCATGGCATCCCCGCCGGGCAAGAAGCTCCAGCATCTTTCGCTGCTATCGGGCGGTGAACAGGCCCTGACTGCTGTGGCATTGCTGTTTGCGGTCTTCCTGACCAACCCGGCACCGATCTGCGTGCTTGACGAGGTCGACGCACCACTTGATGACGCTAACGTGGACCGCTTCTGCAAGCTGTTGGAAGCCATCGGTCGACATGCCAATACCCGCTTCCTGGTTATCACGCACCACCGTATGACCATGGCACGGATGAACCGCCTGTTTGGTGTGACTATGGCCGAACGCGGTGTGTCCTCTCTGGTCTCTGTCGACCTGCATCAGGCAGAAGTCTATTCCAAAAAAGAACAGACCGAACTCGACTTCACCAGCTAAGACCCACAACATCGGCTCCAGGCCGCCCGGTTCTTGAGCAGTTTATTAATAAACTGATAGGGCACCCGATGCTAAACATCATAGAAACTCAATGATGGTGAAGGCCGAATGTCCCAAAAAGTGCGCGAGCTGTATGAGCTGTTTCCCTATCCCCTGCGTGATCCGCAGCAGGAAAAAGACCGTCTGTTAATGCCGCCACTTGATACACTCTCGCGGGTTAATCATTACTGCTTTGGCGGGGCCAAGGACTTCGACGACAGCTTTCGCGCCCTTGTGGCAGGTGGCGGAACCGGTGATTCGATGATCTGGTTGGCAGAACAGCTACGCGACGTTGGTGGATCGGTAACCTATCTTGAACCATCAAGCGCCAGCACAAAGGTCGCCCGGGCACGAGCCGAGGCACGCGGCCTTTCAAATGTCAGCTTTGTTAATCAGACGATCTCCGAGTTTGCCAAATCCAAACCCGAAGCGTTCGATTACATCAATTGCGCTGGTGTCTTGCATCACCTTGAAGACCCGGAAGAAGGCCTGCGGGATCTGACATCTGTGCTTAAGGCCGATGGGGCTATGGGCATCATGGTTTACGGCGAACATGGCCGTCTTGCCGTGACAGAATGGCGCAAAATGATCGAGCCATTGCTGGAAGGCAAGGACCTGCCGCAGCAGCTTGAAATGACGCGTACGTTGCTCTCGGCACTGCCCGAAGACAACATGTTGCTTAAAATGGGCGGCGGCCCGGGCTTTATCAAAGGTCTGCTTGAAAACGATCCGGAAATTGTCGACCTGCTGCTGCATCCCGTCGAATGTGCCTATGACGTCCATGGCGTTTATCGCTTTGCGTCTTCTGCGGAATTGCATGTTGCGGCCTTTACCGGTTTCTTCGGGTTCGGCGGCACGGGCAAGGCCCATTACAACATTGAAAATCTGGTCCGTGATCCGGCGTTGCTGCGTGAACTGGCGGCAAAGCCGCTATGTGATCAACAGGCATTCTGCGAACGCTTCAGTGGCGCGATGCCACTTCATGCATTTTATCTGACGCGTGAAGACAAGGGCCAAACGACCGAAGTTCTGCCGGATGCGGAACTGGCACCCTATTTCTTTGTTCCGCCCAACAAGACCTTCTTTGATGATCTGGTTGCGCTGGCGGGTCAGCCGGTCCTGATCGAAGATGGCAGTGGCAATGCGGTTGATCTGACAGGTGGGCCAGATTTGGCGCGCTTGTTGGCGGTCTTTGATGGCAAGAACACGGTCGCACAGATTGTTGCCATCCTGCGTGACGAAATCCTTGATACCCAGCCGATTGATATGAACTCAATTGCGGTCAATACGCTTGGCGCTGTTTGGGCACTGTTTCACAAGTTTGACTGGATGTTGGCTGCCAAACCGGATGGCTGGCAGAAAGTCGACGGTGAACGCACCCTGCGCGTGCGGAAGGTATGATCAGCTGATGGCTGTCCTCGGTGACGGGGGTGACGGGAATTGAATTCGCGGCCCGATGGTGAATCGGGAATATGGCCACCGGTTTAAACTGCCGATATTTCATGGTTTCGAAGAAATTCACCTCTGATTCTGGCAAATTGTATGGTCTTGGGGAAATTCACCAAATTTGTCAGTCGGCACAGAAACCGCTGGCAAATCGGTGATAACCAAGGAAAACCGCCCGTTGCAGGCAAGTGGGGCAGTTCACTGTTAATTTAACCGATTGCGACTATTGCCTAACATCAAAAGTGTTTTCAATCACATTTGTTGGGTTAAGTGTTTGAATTTTATCATTTAATGTCAGTTTTTAAAGCCAGCGCGAGGTGGGGTTTTACAGCTTGACAGCCCATGGGGTGCTAAGTATGTTGCCCGCGCATTTCCTTGCGACGTCTGCAGGGCTGCCAAAGCGGGGTTCACGACAATGAGCGATGATAAAGATCGCGCTTCATTAGCAGAGCTTGAAAGCAAACTGGCAGCAGTTACAGGCAAACGCAAAGACCTGCACAGCCCGAACCGGGCGACCGGCAAACCATCCCAAGGGATGGCGCTTGGCATGAGGATTTCGGCGGAAATGATCGCCGCGGTTCTTGTTGGCTTGCTGATCGGCTGGGCGCTGGATCGGGTGCTTGATACGACACCTTGGCTGCTTGTTCTGTTTGTTTTTCTCGGAGCAGGTGCCGGAGGTTTGAACGCTTATCGCGTTGCCAAAGGTTTTGACAGTGCTGTCGGACTTGGCCGTGCGATGGGGGAGCGCAAGCAGGGGAACGGGGACCAATCCGAACCCTGATAATATTGAGCGAGGATTACGGTGGCTGGACCGCTAGAGCAGTTTGAAATCAAGCCCTTGGCCGAACTTTCGGTTGCTGGCATTGATATTTCCTTCACCAACTCCGCACTTTGGATGGTGATCGCAGCCGTTCTCGTAACGGGCTTCATGACGCTTTCGATGCGTCGCGGCGCGCTGGTTCCGGGGCGCTGGCAGGGATCTGCCGAGGTGATGTACGAATTCGTCGCCAATATGCTCAAGGACAACGTGGGAAGCGCAGGTCGCAAATATTTCCCGTTCGTCTTTACGCTGTTTATGTTTGTTCTGTTCGGGAACCTGCTTGGCATGATCCCGCACAGCTTTACCTTTACGAGCCACATTGCTGTAACCTTTGCGATGGCTCTGGTGATCTTCCTCGGTGTGACGGTCATCGGCTTCATGCGTCATGGCACGCATTATCTTCGGATGTTCTTCCCTGAAGGTGCGCCGATTGCGACTGCGATCATTCTGATCCCGATCGAAATCATCTCCTATTTCTCTCGTCCGTTCAGCCTGGCGATCCGACTGTTTGCGAACATGACCGTCGGCCACATCATGCTGAAAGTTATCGGTGGGTTCGTTGGCCTGATTGGCATTCTCGGCGTGCTTCCGTTTGCTTTGCTGACGGGGATTACTGTTCTGGAGTTCGGCATTGCTGCGCTTCAGGCTTATGTCTACACAATTCTCACCTGCATCTATCTCCATGATGCAATCCACATGCACTGATGTGTGTGGTTTGGTGTGATCTCTTCTGATTGCCTTTAAGAAATTCGAAAGGGTGAAGTTATGGAACTCGATGCTGCTAAGATGATCGGTGCTGGCCTGGCTGCTATTGGCATGATTGGTGCCGGTATCGGTGTTGGTAACATCTGGTCGAGCCTGATTGCGACTGTTGGCCGTAACCCGGCTGCAAAAGGCGACGTTGAACTGTATGGCTGGATCGGCTTTGCTGTTACCGAAGCTATTGCACTGTTCGCACTCGTCGTTGCGCTGATCGTTCTGTTCGGCTAATCGGCGCCTTTTGCGCGAATACACGGCCCGGCGAGGCACCCCCTCGCCGGTCTCGTTGAATTCGGGAGTAGGCTATGCCGCAGTTTGATATTGCGACGTTCTCAGAACAGATTTTCTGGCTGTTCGTTATTTTCGCCATCTTGTATTTCCTGATGTCGAGAATCGCGCTGCCGAAAGTCGGTGAAGTTCTTGAACGCCGTCAAAAAACCATCGAAGACAACCTTGGCAAGGCTCGGGCGTTGAAAGACGAAACCGATGCCGCCATCGCGAAGTACGAGGCTGCTCTGGCAGAAGCTCGTGATGCTGCTCAGGCAGACATTCGCGAAGCATCGGAAAAGGCTGCTGCAGAGCAAGCCAAGAAAACCGAAGCTATGGTCAAGAAGCTGTCTAAAAAGACATCTGACGCCGAAAAGGCAATTGCGGACGCAAAAGCGGATGCGATGACGGGTGTTGCGGAAGCAGCATCGGAAATTGCCCGTGAAGCAACCGACAAACTTATCGGTGTCAAGGTTCAGGCCAAAACTGCCGACAAGGCTGTTTCGGCAATCGTAGGAGAGTAAGATAATGGCAACCCAAGAGGTTACTTTCCTTACCGATCCATACACCTGGACCACGCTTTCCTTCGTGCTGGTCGTCGGTTTTGGCGGTTTCAAAGCCGTCAAAGGGATCTCCGCTGCACTTGATAAACGTGCACAGAAGATTTCCGACGAACTGGACGAAGCACAGCGTCTTCGCGAAGAAGCCCAAGAGCTTCTGGCCAATTATCAGGCCAAACAGCGTGAAGCGCTCAAGGAAGCTGACGAAATCCGCGCGCATGCCAAGGTAGAAGCCGACCGTATGCTAGAGAGCGCCCAAGCAGAGCTGAAAGCGGCCCTTAAACGCCGTGAACAGCAAGCTCTGGATCGTATCTCCAACCTTGAAAGCCAGGCTATCGCCGAAGTTCGTGCGCATGTCGCCGAAATCGCAGCCAAGGCCACCACGGCCCTTGTCAGCGACAAGGTTTCGGGTGCAAAGGCAGACGAGCTGGTTGATAGCGCGATCGCGGAAATCAAAGTTCGTCTGAACTGATTTTTCCGATTTTCGGAAATTAAAAACCCCGCAGCGATGCTGCGGGGTTTTTTGTTCTTCGATACCGGGCTTGGTGATCAGGACAGCTTTTCGCGGCCATGTGGCGCATCCAGATCCATCACCGGGCCCAATGGAACCACACCAGACGGATTGATCGTCGGGTGGCTTTCGTAATAGTGGCCCTTGATATGGTCCATGAACACCGTCTGCTTGATACCTGGCTGCTGATACAGATCACGCGTATAGGCCCAAAGATTGGGATATTCATTCAGCTTGCGCAGATTGCATTTGAAATGCCCGTGATAAACCGGATCAAAGCGCAGCAGGGTGGTAAACAGCCGCCAGTCGGCTTCTGTAAGCTGATTGCCAACAAGATAGCGCTGTTTGGACAGGCGGTCTTCCAGCCAGTCGAGCGCGTCAAACAGGGTTGTGACCGCCTCTTCATAGGCTGACTGTGTCGTGGCAAAGCCTGATTTGTAAACGCCGTTATTCACGTCGTGGTAAACGCGCTCGTTCACCTTGTCGATTTCAGCCCGCAATGCTTCGGGATAGAAATCAACGTTGGTTGCGCCAAGGTCATCAAACGCACTGTTAAACATGCGAATGATTTCGGCAGACTCATTGCTGACCAGTTTGTTGGCCTTCTTGTCCCAGACCACAGGCACCGTGACACGCCCTGTGTAGTCGGAAATCGCGTCCGTATAAACCTGATGCATGAAGTCGCGGTCTTCAAGATGGTCGGGAAGCCCTGCGGTGCGATCAAACTCCCAACCGTTCTCGCCCATGTGCCAGTGCACGACCGATACGCTGATCATGTCTTCAAGACCCTTCAGGGCGCGGAAAATCAGGGTGCGATGCGCCCAGGGGCAGGCATAGGACACATAAAGATGATAGCGGCCCTTTTCCGCGGGGAATTCTGCATCTGCATCAGCCGAGATCCAGTTGCGAAACGCTGATTCCTGACGCTTGAACTTTCCGCCGGTACTTTTGGTATCGTACCATTTGTCTTGCCATTTTCCGTCGACAAGTAATCCCATGTCCGTTTCCTTGCATGTTGTCGGCGCGGTGCCCTAGCGGCTGCAAAGGGCATATTGCGATTGTTGAGGTTTATTGTCCCGATTTCCGCGTTGAAGACAATCCGTTGATGTGACATTAATTTGTTTCCAATCGCGCAACAGTCCGCCCGGGGAGTCGCATAATGTTGATCGGAAATCTTGACGGCATGACCGTCTTTGCCCGCGTTGTCGAAGAACGCAGTTTTTCCGGCGCGGCCCGCAAACTTGGTATGTCAAAATCTGCGGTCAGCAAACATGTGACGAAGCTTGAGGACAATCTTGGCATTCGGCTTTTGAACCGGACAACACGGCGGCTGAGCCTGACTGATGCCGGGTCGACCTTCTATCAGCACTGCGCACGCGTGGTCGAAGAAATCGAAACAGCCGAACATGCATTGACTGATTTGCGTGGCACACCGCGTGGCACACTTCGCATTTCCGCGCCGCTGACCTTTGGACAGATGTATCTGCCGCAACTCGTGACCGAGTTCATGGAAAAGTATCCGGGGCTTCACGTCGATATTCACCTGGCCGATCATATGGTCGATCTCGTGGCCGAGGGGATTGATATGGCGTTGCGAATCACGCGCCTTAAAGATTCCAGTCTTATTGCACGCAAACTTGCCGATTTCAGGGGGCATGTGGTGGCATCCCCGGGGTATCTGGCCGAACATGGCGAACCCAAAACGCCACAGGATCTGCTCGAACACAGGACGATTTCATATACCAACGTCCCAAGTCCCAATATTTGGGATTTTGAAGGTCCCGATGGTCAGGTCTCGGTTCGGGTGAACCCGGTGATGTCATGCAACAATGGCGAGTTCACCTCTGTTGCTGCCATCCGGGGACTTGGCATCGCGCGCGAACCGGAATTCATCGTTGCAGAGGCCCTCAGTGAAGGACGTTTGGTGCGCATCCTTCAAGACTATGACCCGCTTAGCAGCGGCGGCATCTATGCGGTCTATCCCGAACGCCGCCACCTGCCAAGCAAGGTGCGTGTCTTTATCGATTTCCTGGTCGAGAAATTTAAAGGTGGCCTTTGTAACTTCCACAAGGAAGCATGCGTCGAGTATCACGAAGGGCGTGGACGTCAGCGCCCGACCCCGTAATTACTTGCTTTCAATCCGCCAGCCCAGCAAACAGATCGCCCCGATCAAAAGTGCCACAAATGGCATGGGCAAAAGGTTGGTGATGCCGCCAATCACGGTCTTGAAACTGTCGGTTTGTACAAAACCAGCCCAGTTACTGCCATGCCAGATACGATCATCAGGCACATGGCGAAAATCAGGCAAGCCGTCTTCGATCCGACCGATATAACCGTCATTTTCCGCCACCACGCCAGTCAGAAGGTCTGGGGTGGAATTGGTGTTCTGGGTTTCGGCGGTCAAAACATCGCGATCCACATGCAGGCTGGTTTGACTGCGATTGTTTTGATCGCGGACCCGAACCCGTATCAGACCACGGGTTTCAATAGGCACGGTCGCCTGCCATGACTGGTCGGGCAGTTGTTCGAACGTGGCGTTGATCTGTTCGCCTGTTTCCGGGTTGATCACGCTGGCTGTGTCCGGGGCCGCGCCGATTTTGCGCCAATTCAGGATCAGGCTGTCGCCATCGGGACTGCGTTCGCTGCGGATCGTATTTTCGTCAAGGGCGGGTTCCTTCATCAGCCAGTGTGAAAGACGCCGCAGCAATTCGGCAACCGGGCCGCCGCCATCATGGCCGCGCTGCCACAGCCACATCTGATCGGAACTCAGCATCGCGACGCGGCCTTCCTCAACACGCTGCATGGTCAGAAGCGGCATTTCGTCAACACCGGTCAAAAGCGTCATGGCGTCAGGATCAGAGACATGGGTTTCGATCTGGCGATACCACTGCCCCCATTTTGGTGGCGTATTCGGGGATCCGGCAATCGCGGTTGTCACCGGATGCAATCGTCCGGCCTGATTGACGCGCGGGACAAAGGCCTGTTCGATCACACGTCCGGTGGGTACGGCGGGCATCAGATCGTTCAAGGCCGTACTGGCAAGCCCCTCCGGCCCGATATATTCCGGCCCGGCGACGACCAGTGCTGCTCCGCCCCAGCGCACGAAATCAACCACCTTTTCCAGATAGTGGGGCGGCAAAACCCCGCGCATCTGATAGCGATCAAAAATAATCAGATCGAACTGACGCAACCGGACCTCAAACAGGTCACGGATCGGAAACGGGATCAGGGCCAGTTCATTGATCGGCGTGTCGTCGCCTTTTTCCGGGGGACGTAAAATTGTGAAATGCACAAGATCCACACCGGGATCGGCCCGCAGAAGGTTGCGCCAGGCGCGTTCGCCCGGATGGGGTTCACCAGAAAGCAACAAAACGCGCAGCCGGTCACGCACCCCTGTGGTTTCAAGGATCAACCGATTGTTGGTTTTGTCGGTTTCTTCATCAAACGTATCCATGCGCAATTCGGCCAGAACCGATCCGGCATGTGGCACCGGGATGCTCACCCGGTGTTGCTCATTGGCAGGCAGGGCAATCTCACGCTCCGTGCCGTCTTCGAACAACATCCGTACTGGGATGGCGGTGCCGGGGGCCAGTTGTGGATCAACGGCCTCGATCATGAATTCGGCATCCTTGCCGACAATGCCGTAATCGGCACTTTGGCGAATGACCAGCCTGCGATCACGTTCATCGCGGCCACCACTGATCAGAACATGCAATGGCGCGTTCAGGTCAAGCCGGTCGGGAACGTCATGCACCTGCCCGTCGGTAATCATCATGACCCCGCCCAGCCGTTCGCGCGGTAAACCACCAAGTAACCGGTCAAGCACCGCAAACATTCGTGTATCGGTTTCACCCGGAACATCTTCAAAACGCAGCTCAACAGACGGATCATCAGCAAAGCGATCTTGCAGTTCAGCAATAGCCGCGTCGGTCTGTGCTGCCCGGTCTGCGATATTCTGGCTGGCCGACCGGTCGACCAGCACCAGCACGATGTCGCTGAGTTGTTCGCTTTCCTGATCGGTGAATTGCGGAGCCAGAAGGGTCAAAAGAACCAGCACCATGACAACCGCCCGCCAGACCGTCCCGCGCAAGCGAAACAACGTAAAGACAATGACCGCCACCAGGCACAGGATCGCCAAACCTTGTAGAATGGTGATATCAAGCAGTGGTGAAAGCTGGAGGTTCTGCCATCCCTGATTCATCGGCCCAACCTTTCAAGGATGGCCGGGATATGCACCTGATCGCCTTTGTAACTGCCGGTCAGAGCATACATCACCAGATTAACACCAAACCGATAGGCCATTTCACGTTGGCGCGGCGAAATGTCTTCATTGCGCAGATCATCGCGGCCTTCCGGGATGATCCATGCCGACGCCCAGTCATTGCCACCAAACAAAACGGAAGCCACACCGTCCAGTCGCTGACTGGGGCGGGCATCAAGCCAAAGCGGTTCTGAAAACCGGCCAAAGGCATGATCCAGCAGATAGAAACTGCGGAACAGGATGTGATCACTTGGGGCGCGGTCCAGAAGCGGGACTTCCAGCCCGGCCAGAAGGCGCCGCAGACGGGCGGGTTCCACCTCGCGGTCGCGGCTATCAATCAGGATCATTCCCCCATTGTTAAGATATCTGTTCAAGCGATCCTGTGCGCGTTCGGAAAACGGTTCCTGACCATCAACCAGCGGCCAGTAAATCAGGGGATAGAAGCTAAGCTCATCTGTTTCCGGATTGATGCCATCAACGCTGTTCAAATCCGCCGCACTGCGCCGACGCAATATTTCGGTAAGCCCGGTCATGCCCGCGTGGCTAAGACGATCCACCGGCGCATTCCCGGTTTCCAGATAGGCCAGGCGTGGCTGCAATGCGGCCTCGGGAAGGTTGGTTGCGGCTGCCGAAGGCAAAGGGTGCATGGCGGCGATGCTGGCCCCGGTAAGGATAACGGCGAGCAAGACCGACGTCAGGGCATTGCTGCGGCGACTACGGCGCAGGGACACATGGTTTAGAACAAGCAAGATCAAGGCATCAAACAGAACAAGAATGAAAGCCGCCAACAAACAAAGGGCCGCAAGGTCTATCTGGCTTTGATCGGTGACTTCGCGTGTGCTGACGCCAGACGGCCATACGACATCGCGCCCGATATCCGTAAGCGACGGACCAAGATTAAGTGCAACTGCTTGCCCGTTCTCGCCGTAAATGCCCGGTGGATGGCGCGGGCTCGGTGTTGGCAGCGGTGTTTGAACCGGCAAGATCAGCGCGTCTGGTTGGTGCGGGTGCCCAAAACCGTCCAACACGGTTTGCGCCGGAAGACTGCTTTGAAGTTCGGCATCACTGCGATTGCTCGGACTGGCAAGTGGAAGGATCTTTTGCCACAGCTCCACAAACAGGCCTGACATTGGCAGTTTAGACCAATCCGCCCATGGTGTGACATGGAACAGCACAAGTCGGCCAGCGTTGCGCGGTGCGCTGGTAATCAGCGGCGTGCCGTCGGTCAGGCGCGCCCAGGTTTTGCTAACAATGTCCGGGTCAGGTTCGGCCAGCAATTGTCGGGTGACGGTGATGTCATCGGGGACAGCGATACCGTGAAAAGGACTGTTTTCCGGGAAATCGAGCAACCTTTTGGGTTTCTCCCATGACATTGATCCGCCAAAGTCCCGGTTGCCCAGTCTGAGCCTGACGGGCAGAAAGTCATTGCCGATTTGCGAAGAACTGTCGCCTGCGAAGCGGACCAGCATACCGCCTTGATTGATCCACCGTTCAAGCGCGTCAAACTGGCTACCCAGACCGGAAATCGGCCCGGCGGAGACCAGAACATCGACCCCGTTTTCCAACAAAGTGCCAAGTGGTGCATAGGTCACATCCGCATAGGGCGATAACGCACGATCAAGAAAGAAGTACTGATCAGACAATACCCCCGGCCCATCGCCGGAACTGGCAACGACGCCAACCCGACGTTGCTGCCAGCGCGCCCCGGTCTGGAACATCGTTGCCGCACTTTCGATACCCTCAATCCCGACAGACTGTATCGCGTTGGAGATATCACTGGGCAGCATTATGGCGACGTCGCTTTGGTCGGTATTGGCTGCCAGATCCACCGAATGGCGCAGGATTACATTGCCACGCTCTCCGCGCGCCAGAAGGTTGACTGTACGTGGAAGGTCATCGCGATTATGGCTCAATGTCGCAACCATGCCCGTTCCGGACCGGTTCAATGACCGGATGGCAATGCGATCAGTGGTGGTCGGCGAGATGATGGTGATCGGTGCGATATCAAGTAACTCGGATGCCAGTTCCGCTTTGTCGGGACTGTCCATCTGCCCTGTCAGCCACAGAATGCTTCCAACCGACCGGTTCATTTCCGGGCGTTCTGAAATCAGATCAGACAGTGCGGTGTAATCGGCCGACCAGGGGCGTGGTTGCAACCTGTCAAACAGGCTTGTGGTGTCGGCGGGGGATAACGGCCCGACAATGTCGGGAAGCTTCCATGTGCTTGCGCCGGTGGCCTCGGGCACGGTTTGTGCGATATAAACTGTTTGCAGATCAAAACGGGCCTGGTTGGCGATCTGGTCCAGTGCCGTCCGGTATTGTCGCCAGTTCGCCGCACTGTCCCAGCCATTATCGGCAATGATCAGGATCGCGCCATCATCGGCGGCAAAATCATTTCGGTTCATCACCGGACGGGCGGCGGCAATGATCAAAAGTGTCAGGATAAGACAGCGCAGAATGGTCTGCCAAATCGGGGCACGCTGGATGTCGCGGCGATTACTTTTAAGACCGCGCAAGATGCGAGCTGCCGGGAAAACAATGGTTTTTGGTGAACGCGGTGCCGATCTGATCAGAAGCCAGACAATCGGTAAAACCATCAGTCCGGCCAGCAACGCGGGGTACAGGAATGTAATGGCCGAAAGGCTCATGACGTCTCCTGCCTGTTGGCACGCTGCAGGTTCGGGCGACCCCGCCCGTTTGAGCCGCTTTGGTTTTGTCGTTCGCTCAGATGCTGATAAAGCGCAAGCAGGGTCGGGCTGGCACTTTCTGATGTGACGTGGCGGTCATAGAGCCAGTCATTATGACGCGCGGCATCGCGGACCTGCGCGCGCCATATTTGCGCGCGCTTTTTAAAACCATCGGCGAGGTCTTCGAACTTTTCGCTGCGAAAAATCATCTGATCGTCGGTATCGAACAGATCAACACGCCCCTGATATGGCGGGGTGATCTCCGCAGGATCAAGAATCTGAACCAGCGCCCCGTCATTTTGATATTGCCCCAAGCGACGAACAGTTTGCGTCGATCTTTCGGTTTCATCTGAAAATTCAAGGAAGTCACCCAGAATTAGAACCGAATGTTTCCGTCCGGGATGAATGTTTGCGCCCTGATCGGAAATGCTTTGCGGACTTGCCAGCATCGCATGGGCCAGCTTCTCAAGATGTTCTGCCGATGTGATGCGCGTGCGTTCACCATCGAAAGTGCCAACGGTTTCACCGTTGCGGATCAAAAGATCAGCCAGCGCAATGGCGATGATCAGGGTGCGCTCTGCCTTTGATGGCAGGCTGTCTTTCGATGCCCAATAGGTTGATGGCGAAAGAACCGGCCAGATCCAGTAATTGTGACTGGCCTGCCATTCGGTTTGTCGGATGAAGGTGTGTTCGCTGCGCGCCGAACGACGCCAGTCAATCTGGTTGGTCGGATCGCCCGGGACATAGGGGCGGAACTGCCAGAAATCGCTGCCCGGTCCGACCTTGCGATTGCCGTGCAAACCACTGCGCAGACTGATGGCCGTTCGGCGCGACTCATCAATCAGCTGGGGCAGTCGGGCCGCAAGGGCGCGGGCGGCGGCAACATGATCATGCACGGGGGCGGTGACCAATTAGCTGTTCTCCTGCAGATGGGCCAGCGCATCGGTTATGAGTCCCTTGGCGGTAAAGCCCTCGGCGCGGGCACCATAGGTCAGACCGAAACGATGGCGCAGGACAGGGACGGCAAGTTCTTCGATGTCTTCGATGGATGGCGCGAAGCGGCCAAACAGCATGGCGCGTGCCCGGCATGCCAGTGACAGGGCCTGTGCGGCACGTGTACCGGGGCCCCAGGCCACATTTTCGCTAATTTCGGCAAGCGATGTGCTTTCCGGGCGGCATTCGCGACACAGTGCGATGATGGTGTCCAAGACCCGGTCAGGCATCGGAAGGCGCCGGACAAAGTCCTGTGCCTCAACCAGATCATCGGTCTGGAGAACCTGCCGCGGGCGGGCCGGATATCGGCCGGTGGTCTCGGTCACGATCTTGCGTTCTTCATCGGCATTGGGATAGCCAAGACGTACTTCAAGCAGGAAACGGTCAAGCTGTGCTTCGGGCAGGGGATAGGTGCCTTCCTGCTCCAGCGGGTTCTGGGTTGCCAGAACGTGGAACGGTTCGGGCAGCTTGTGGCTGTAACCGGCAACAGATACTTCGCGTTCCTGCATGGCTTGCAACAGGGCGGACTGTGTACGCGGGCTGGCACGGTTGATTTCATCGGCCAAAAGCAACTGGCAAAATACCGGTCCCTTGATAAAGCGAAACGCGCGTTTGCCGTCTGCACCTTCTTCAAGAACTTCAGAACCCAGAATATCAGCAGGCATCAGATCGGGCGTAAACTGGACACGCTTGTCAAGCAGGCCAAGAACCTTGCCCAGCGTATGGGCAAGCAATGACTTGCCAAGGCCCGGAGCACCAACCATCAGAACATGTCCACCGGATAAAATTCCGATAAGTGTTTGCTCTACGGCATCATTCTGCCCAAATATAATACTGGAAACCATTTTGCGGGCTTCGGCCAGCCGTGAGACGCACTCGTCCAGACGAGTTGCATCGCGTTCCAGACTGCTTTCCTGGGAGAAACCCATTTCTTCGGGAAATTTTGGCGCGTTTGTCATGGCGGTTGACTGTGCTTCCTATGTTGCAGTGCAGGCGATAGCAGGTCGAAGAACGCAGATGAAATCGGTTAAGTGAAACGGGAAAACGTCTGGTTCAGGATCAACTCTACAGCATGAATGATAACCAAAAAACCGTCGATCTCGCCGAGAAATTGTGGACGCGCCTTCGGGGGCAAAAGCCTGATACCGGTCGACATCCACAAATTTGCGGCGACATACCTATGTCTATAGGTCGTGATGGCACCTGGTTCTATCAAGGTGGGCCAATCGGCCGAATTGAACTGGTAAAGCTTTTTTCTTCCGTGCTGCAGCGTGACGAGGAAGGCGGCCACTGGTTGGTTACGCCCGCCGAGATGGCAAGAATTGATGTCGAAGATGTCGCCTTTATCGCGATCGAGATGCAAAACGAAGGCAAAGGCAAGGATCAGAATATCCGCTTTCGGACCAATATCGACCAGTGGGTCGAACTCGATAGCGACCACCCCCTGCGTGTCGAACATGATCCCGAAACGGATGAACCTTCGCCCTATATCGGACTGGAGCGCGGGCTTGAGGCCCGTCTGAACCGCGCGGTTTTCTATCAGTTGGTCGAACTGGCCGAAGAAATAAATGACCCTGATAACAATATGATCCGTATCGGTGTGTATAGTCATGGCCAGTTCTTTGAGATCGGTCGGATGGAGGCCACCGAATGACACCCGATGATATCATTGCAGCCTTGCGCGCGCCCGCGGGCGATGTTTTGCAGCGCCGTGGTGATCATGCTGTCGATTTCCCGGGGTCTAAATCCCGTGCGCGTGCCTTTGCCGATGGCGAACTGGTATCGCGTCCAGCCGCCGTTCTGGTGCCTTTGGTCAAACGCGATGCCGGGTTGCATGTGATTCTGACAAGGCGTACTGATCATCTCAGCGACCATGCTGGCCAAATCAGTTTTCCCGGCGGGCGGCAGGAAGAAATTGATGCGACATTGGAAGAAACCGCGCTTCGCGAAACAGAAGAGGAAATCGGTCTCGCGCGACATCATATCGATTTGGTTGGGCGGATTGACGATTACTACACAGTGACCGGTTATCAGGTGACACCAGTAATTGGTCTTGTGACTCCGCCCTTCGATCTGAAACCTGATGATCACGAAGTGGCCGAAGTCTTTGAAGTTCCGCTCAATTTCATTCTTGATCCGCAAAACCAGAAACTGCAAACCGTGACATTTGAAGGTACCCGCAGGCGTTATTTTGCGATCCCGTATCGCGAATATTACATCTGGGGGGCAACAGCCGGGATGCTGGTCAATTTTTCCGAAGTCATCCGGGCCAATGCACCATCACTTAACCGTTAATCCGAATATTAGGACAGAGCTTTATGTTGCGACAAATCATCCAGATCGGTCTTCCTCTGATCCTGCCCTTTGTGATTTACGGACTGTGGCTGAAATGGGCACGTATAAAGGCCATCCGCGAAGGTCATGATATTATCCCGCCCTGGAACAAGGGGCCGTGGCTTATGCTGTTTGGTCTGGGTGTGTTACTGACCGCCGCAATCCTGATTTTCACCGCACTTGGGACTGGTGCGCCGCCCGATTCCATTTATCATGCGCCGGTATTGCGCGACGGCGTGGTTGAACCGGGCTATTTCGAACCCAAGGAATAGCCATAACCCAACCCCCCCGTTGCGACAGTGGATATGCGGTAACAAAGCAACGATGACAGCACTTGAAGTAACCGGCAGATTGCGGCCATACGGGATCATGGCCGCCGATGATACCGCCCGCGTGTTTGATGCTATTGCGCAGCAAGGCGGTTGCGCGCGCTTTGTCGGCGGCGTGGTGCGCGATGCGTTGCTGCAACGTGATCTGGTCGATGTTGATATTGCCTGCGACCTTGCGCCTGAGGAAACCCAGTCGGCATTGGAAAAGGCCGACATTCGGGTAATCCCGACCGGGCTTAAACACGGGACCGTCACGGCGATCACCGATGCTGCGGCCTATGAAATCACCACCTTGCGGGTAGATGTTCTGACCGATGGCCGCCACGCAGAGGTCGCCTTTACCGACAGTTGGCTTGAAGATGCCAAGCGCCGCGATTTCACCTTCAATGCGATATATTGTGACCTTGATGGCACCATCTATGACCCGTTCGACGGCGAAACCGATTTGCGGGCAGGGCGGGTGCGTTTCATCGGTGTTGCTGAAAGCCGCATTGCAGAAGATTTCCTGCGTATATTGCGATTTTTCCGGTTTCAGGCTTGGTTTGGCAGTATGCCAATTGATCCTGTCGGTGCAGAGGCATGCCGAAAAGCGGTGAACGGGCTGCGCAGCATCTCGATCGAACGCATTCGCGACGAGATTTTCAAACTGCTTCGGTCGCCGAGCCCTGCAAGCACGGTCAATGACATGATCGGGTTTGGTATTCTGCCGGCTGTTCTGCCCCAACTCATCCATACAGATTGCCTGCGCATCATGCAGTGGCTTGATAGCACCGCGCTTGCTGATCCGACCATCCGGCCGGATCCCTTGCGCAGACTAGCATCATTATTTGCACCAGATGATGACACCGCAAATCATGGTGAACAGGAAGATGATCTGGCGTCGGCGGAACGCTTTGCACGTGGTTTGCGGTTGTCGAACGAGGAAACCGACCGGTTTGCGGAAATGGTTGCCCACGCACCACTGATCAATCCGAAACTGCCGATTGAAACGGTGCGTCGTGATCTTTACCGGATGGGGGCTGCGGCTTTTCGCGATGCTGTGCTTTTGGCATGGAGTGCGCGTGCTTCTATTCCGCCACGCTGCACGCGCGCGGAAAACGACGAATGGAAAACCCTTCTTGAAGCCGCGACAAACTGGCAACCGGTTACTTTGCCAATACAAGGGCGCGATATCTTGAACGCGGGTTTGGCGACTGCGGGGCCGCGTGTTGGTGTTTTGCTACGGCAGGCAGAAGAATACTGGCTTGAGCATGATTTCAAACCTGATCCGAATGAACTGATGGATTATCTTGCCCGCCAATCCCAAGTGGGCGACGAGGAAGCGCAATGAATACAGGTACGATTGGACATCGGATTTGCTGTTTTGGTGACAGCTTGGTCAACGGTGTTCGTGACGCCAAGAAGGGCGGTTGGCCGATGCGTCTTGGTCAGCGCCTTTTGGAACAAGCCGGGCGGGATGTCACCATTTACAATCTTGGCATCCGGGCGGACACGAGCGAGGGGATAAAAGCGCGCTGGCGGCACGAAGCCAGCCTGCGGATGGTTGAGGAATTCCCGACAATCCTGGTTTTCAGTTTTGGGGTCAATGACGCCAACTATGCCGAAGACCGTGGCGAGGAAACTACCATGCGGGTGTCTCCTGCGGCCTCGGCGGCGAACGCAGCAGAAATTATCGGCGCCGCATCCAAACTGGCACCCACCCTTTGGGTCGGACCGCAGGCCGTGATTGATGGCAGCAAATCAAGTCAGGAAATCAATCAGCGACTGGAAGGCCTAAACCAGATTTATCTGGAAACCGCGCGTGGCTTTGATGTGCCATATCTGGATCTGCATGCCACAACACTTGCCGATGACACCTGGCAGCGCGCCCTTCGGCGCGGTGACGGCTATCACCCCGATACAGCGGGTTACGACCGGCTGGCAGACTTGATATGGGAATGGGGTGCTGTGCAAAAGGTCATCGGTCTTTAGGCATCTGATCGCTAAAGACCGGTGACGGATCAGGTCAGAATGTCGAAATACTGACCACGACCGCCGGAACTGGCGGTCAGGTTATTTAATGAATTTCCCGACGCGTTATAGGTCGGGGACGCGAACTTTTCGATATACTGATCCGATTGCGTCTTTTGTTCGCCGTCTTTTAGAAACTGTCTCTGTTCACTGCGGTCGCGCTGATAGGACTGAACGGCGCGTTCAATTTCCTGATCAGATGTCAGGACAGTGGCACGTGTCCCGTCAATAATCCGGCTTTGTTCGGCAAACCGTTGTTCGTCGCCGCGTTGCTGGGCGATCGGGCTTGCCTGACGGACGGGATTGGACGACGGAAGATCAGAAAAAGGCGCGATATCTACCATTGACGGAACTGCTCACTCGAACCGATTGGTGTTGTTGATTTGGTCGGAATATTACTCAGAGTGAGTCCGATTTGAAGCCCTAATTTGACCTGTGACATAACAAAATTACAAGTCTTTGAAAACCAAAATCAAAGCAGTTTTGGTGCGCTGGCATTGTTGCTGTTCGCATCATAGATTCCGGTCGCAAACCGGCCCGGGCTGGTCTTTGCAAGTGCCTTCAGTTTCGCCGCTTCGACCGAAATATGATCAAGGGTAATATCGGTGCGTTCGGCAGGAAGGCGGATCAGAGCGGCGCTGACACTCATCAGGTCAAATCGTGCCGGTTCGCCATCGCGCCCCTTGCCCGTGAGATAACCAGTTTCACGGGTTTTCGGATCATAGAAACTCTTGATCTGGGCATCGAACATGGCCTGTGCGCGTCGCACTGCAGCGACTGCATCCTCAAAATCAATCGACTGGACATAGGCAAAGAAATCATCACCGCCGATATGTCCGACAAACCAGTCATTCTGACTTAAAACCTTGCCCAGAATATCCTTGAAAAGCAGGATCGCGCGATCACCCTGACGAAAACCATAGCGGTCGTTAAACGGCTTGAAGTTGTCGAAGTCGAAATAGACCGCAAACCGGCGTCTGCGGGGTTCGGCCAAAGCGCGCGCGGCATACCGGTAAATCGCGCTGTTGCCAGGCAAGCGGGTCAGGGGGTTTTCATCACGGGCATTAAGCGTGTTGCGTTCGTTCACTGCGCGCAACAGCGCACTTTGATCCAAAACGCCAAGGTACTGACCATTTTCTGTCAGGATCACGCCATCAAGGGCTTCTGTCGCAACAAAGGTTTCAAGCAGTTCTGACAGGCTGGTGCGGATATCGGCAATCGGGCAGCGGCGCAAGAAACGCTTGATGTTGGCGCGGTTGGCCGGGTTCTGCAAAAGTTCACGCCCGAACGGGGTATAGATGAACGCCTTGAATTCTGAATCCCGGACGATACCCAGTGGTTCGCCATCCGGTCCAACCACCGGCACCAGCGAAATGTCCGGGTTTTGTTGAAAGTACGTCAGAATATCGACCGGGTTGATATCACTTGGCAGGGCCGGAGTTTCCAGCAAATAGGACCTGACGACATCATCATCGTGATCAGACTGACGACGTGAGTCGGCCGCGATGTCTGCGGCCGCTTTAACGATATCCGTTTGTTCGGGAATATCGCGTCCGGGGCGTGCGATAAAGAAGCCCTGTACCAGATCACAGCCCAGACGACGGCAGCACAGGAACTCCTCGCGGGTTTCGACACCCTCCGCGACAACTTGTGCTGCGATCATATGGGCAAAGGCGGTGATTTGGGTTACGAACAACTCCTTGCGACGGTCACGGTCGATGCCATCGATAAAGAACCGGTCGATCTTGATGATGTCTGGTTCGCATTCGTAAAGCGCGCGCAATTGGGCAAAGCCGCTGCCGTAATCGTCAATGGCAATCTTGAAGCCCTGACTGCGATAGCGCACCAGAATGTCTTTGAGATACCCGGCATTGCTGATGTCGTGGCGTTCGGAAATCTCAAGGAAGATGGTATCGCGTTCCAGTCCGGCTTCGCTCAGGAGGGCGGCGGTTTGACCGGGTTGGTAATCTTCGGTCTTAACGACGCGATTATCGAAATTGTAAAACAGCTTAAGACGTTTGGCATCCGGGAAGCGTGCGAATTTCTCGATCGCCTTGGCGCGCAGCATCATATCGACACTGTGCAGGTTGCCGGTGTCCCAGGCGGTATCAAACAGTGCCTGAATAGATGAAAACCCGGCGTCCTCCCAACAGCGCAGAAGTGCTTCATAACCAAAAACATGGCCGGTATGTGGGCTAACGATTGGTTGAAACGCAAAGTCGACTTTTTCGACGACCTGCTGCCAGTTACGGAGCATGACCGGATGGGTCATGCGTCGCTCGGTTATCCATTGTTCATCTGCATCAGACGTCAAATGCAGTACCCCGATCTTCAAAATGGCCTGATTTCCCGGAAGTTAGAAAAGACATGAGTTTCCGGTAATGCTGTTAAACCAGATATGACAACAAGTTCATGACAGCGGGGTTACGAATATATGACATCCGCAGAAAACGTCCGCTTTTTTGTCAAAAAACGGCAGGGTGCCTATACATAGGGGTTAGACAAATCGACAGAATCGATACTGCATCGACCTAGCTGTTTTTACGTGCGGCAAGCGGATGATGTTCCTGAACCAGTCCGCGAAGCCGAGACTCGAGAACATGGGTGTAAATCTGCGTGGTCGAAATATCGGAATGGCCCAGCATCTTTTGCAGGCTGCGCAAATCTGCACCATTGGCCAGAAGGTGGCTGGCAAAGGAATGACGAAGAACGTGCGGCGAAACCTTTGATGGCGGCACTCCGGCTTCAACAGCCAGATCCTTGATCATTTTCAGAAACATTTGGCGGGTCAGATGCCCGGTTTTCCCGCGCGACGGGAAAAGGTATGAGGATTGCCCGGGCCGATCCGCATGGCCGGCCGATTTGTCTGATGGAATGAAGGCGTCGCGCACTTCAAGGTAATCGCGCAGGGCATCGCGCGCCGGATCGGAAAGCGGTACCAGTCGTTCCTTGCTACCCTTGCCCCGGACAATCAGCATCTGCGGATCGCGGGATGCCGCCGCAAAGGGCAACTCAACCAGTTCGGAAACACGCATGCCGGTGGCATACATTAATTCCACCATCGCCAGCAGGCGTTTGCCCTTGATGCCCGGATGATTGGTCGCTGCGATGATCAGGCGGTCAATTTCCTCGATCGACAGAAACTTTGGCAGGGCCTGTCCCTGCTGGGGGCTGTCGATATTCGATGACGGGTCATCATTGCGATAGCCATCAGAATAAAGGAACTTGTGAAACTGCCGCAAAGCCGACAGACGCCGCGCCTGTGTGCGGGGAGCAAGTCCGGCAGAACCCAGTTCGGCCATATAGCGCCGAACATCAGCATCACTTGCAGCCACCGGGTCGGATTTCCCGGCCGTCAGCGAGGACGCGTAGTCTTCAAGATCCCGGCGATAGGCATCAAGCGTGTGGGCACTGGCCCCGCGTTCAGCCGCCATCATTTCCAGAAAGGCCGATATCAGCGAACTTGTCATTGCCTTGGCCATGGCCGGTCCCAGCGGTGATTAAAGGACGTGGTGATCAGCGGCTCAGTGATTGAATGATATCAGCAATTCTGTTGCCAGACGCCGCGCATCACTCTCAAGCCCGACGGTCTCAAGCGACGTGACGGTATCGCTCAGAACCTTGGGATCGGCATTGTCCGCCGCAGCAATCTGCTGGGCCTGAATGGTCATTGCGACGGTTTTTGCCTTTTGCTGCGCACGGGCAGCGGCGGTTAGATGATGGGACACCGCACTGCTGGTGGTAACGCGTTCCTCGGCATAGGGGGCTGTTAGAAGCCCATCCCACAAACTATCGGGCACTTCGATGCCAAAGCCTTCAAACAGGTTGAATATCAGTTCGCTGTAACGTCTTGCCGCGGCCTGATCGCCGCGTGCAGCCTGCATTTCCTGCCACTCGATCATGCGCGCACGATGACGGGCAAGGGCAGCGGCCCGTTCAGATGCGCTTTGAACATCTTCGGGGGAGGCCGAATTGGGCATCACGGTTGCTGATGCCATGCCGCCAGTTGATGTTGGCGCGCCCGGAACAACAGCTCCACCCAGGCCAAAGTTCTGCTGTGGGGCGGATTGCGTGTCGCTGCCAAATGTCTGTGGTGTGCTTTGGTTTGCCGCATTGGCAACCGGTTTGATCGCGCCGGTCTCTTCAAGGCCCGAAATCGCCAGAACCGGATAAAGCAGGCTGAGGCGCGATGAAATATCATTCGATGCATTGGCCGAGGAGCGCGCAACCAGAAGCCAGTTTTCAGCGCGCTCGAAACTGTTTGCGGCAATGGATGCCTTAAGGGCAGAAACCGCAAACCACGAAAAATCCCCATTGATCGGAATGTCGGCAAGCAAAGGGGCAGACAAGCGGGCAGCTTGCATGAAGTCGCCTTCAAACTCGGCGGCCTCAAACAGGGCGGCCAGAATTTCGGCACGCGCTGCCGGAACGTCACTTTGCGCGGCTGCCTGATAAAGCTTGGCATATTGGCGGGCCTGTATGCCTTCGCTGGCATCATCAAGAACGCTTTCCAGTGCGCCAGCCGCGAAATTCACTGATTGATAAACGTCTGCCAATTTTTCCGCACTGATCAGGCCAAGCTTTTCAGCCTTGCGTGCGGCTTCAAGGCGAACATCCGTTGCTGTTGCATCGGCGTTGGTGATACCAATGATTGCCGCCGCATTACCGGTTTCAAGCTGGCTGGTCGGGATTGATTGCTTGGCAATCGCCAGAAGAGCGAGATCCAGCGGGCGCAATTGGCTGAGCAGTTCCGGATCGGCGGCGTTTCCGCTTCGGATCGCTGATACCAGACCAAAGAAGGTCTCATCGCCTTCGCCGCCCATTTCACGCACCAGGTCGACCGAAAAGGCCGCCGAGGTCGGATCATTGGCATAGAACGCACACATCGCTGCGGCCTTCAGCCAGAAAAGTTCCTCGTAACTTGCGCCGTAACTTTCAATTGCGTCGCAGGCGGTATCAAGGTCTGAGCCGATCAGCAGCGCGTTAATTTCGGCCTGTGCCAGCATCGAGCCACGCGACCCTTGTGGCGCAGCGCGGACAAGTTCTATGGCTTCATCCAGTGCGCCCATTTCAATCAGCTTGGCAACGCGCGCTTCAAGCAGGCTGATTTCAGCCGAATCCTGTGGCAGGGCAGCCGCCGAAAGCAGCATGCGTTCCTGCAAATCGCGCGCGGTGTGGGTCGCTGGTGTGGCGGGCAGTTCGGAAATCAGTTTTGCGGCAGACCGGCGTGTTGTGCCGTTCCACATATCGATACCAAGGCCGCCGCGCGATCGATCAATCGTACCGACCGCTTCGGCATCCACAGCGCCAAGTGACAGCGACTGGACTGCATTTGGATCAGACGGGAATGCTTCTGTCTGCTGTGTGTTGGAGTTCGTGCTGCCAAAACCGCCAGATAGCGGGGCGCTTGTCGTTCCCGGATTGGTCGTGTCCTGCTCAGACTGACGTTCCGCGTCCTGCTCGGCTTCCTGTTTTAGAAACAGCGGCACAGGGGCCGATGTCTGCGCGAATACAGGCGCGGCACCAAGTCCCGTTCCCGTCATCATGGCCAGTAAACAGGTTCGCATTAACAGGCGGGAACGCAATGTCATATTAGTTGAACCTCGAATTCGGGATGGTTTCTTCGATTTGGGCGGTCGGGGCCGGGATGTCCCAAGTCACAAGGAACGTAGCACCGCCGGCAATCACGGCGATAACCAGCAACAGGATGATGCGCGATAGAATTCTCATTTTGATCCAGACTTCGAAGCGTTTAAGCGAAGGACGCGAATACCAGTATGCGGACGAAAATCAAAGATGCAACAACAGGAACCGCCAATCAATCTGACGATCCGTCCGCGTATCTCCGACCTTTGATCGCATTGGGGTGGTCGCACTCCAATTCGGCAACTTAAAGGCAGTATAAGTGCCTGTTACTCACAGAGAGTTAATGGCATCGCGCAGAACAAGGTTCGGCAAAACGATGCATCGGCATGCCTAAAGTGACTGAAAGGGGCAATTTGGGGCAGTATTTTTGTCGTGTTTTCTGTGCGGTTTGCTTGCGTTCGGGGGCAAGCTGGCCTAAAGATTTGGGTAATTTGTATCTCAATGATTGAACCACAGGACTGCAAACCGAACATGGACAGCAACATTGCCGAGTCGGGTTTGCACGAAGACGTGATCGCCAAAATTCGGGATGGCCTCAAAGGCCGGACATTGGTGTTCATTGGACTGATGGGTGCAGGAAAAAGCTGCATCGGCCGTATGGTCTCCAAGGAACTCGATCTGGATTTTGTCGATGCCGACCGCGAAATTGAAGAAGCCGCTGGCTGCTCGATCGCCGATATCTTCAAGCTGTATGGCGAAGAGGCGTTTCGCGACGGCGAGGAACGTGTAATTGCCCGTTTGCTTGATGGTGAACAGATTGTGTTGGCCACAGGCGGTGGTGCGTTTATTCGTGAACGTACCCGCGAACTCATTCTCGAAAAATCCGTATCGGTCTGGCTGCGTGCCGACCTTGATCTGCTGATGCACCGCACCAGTGGCCGGACGCATCGTCCGTTGCTCAATAACGGTGATCCAAAGCAGGTTCTGGCCGAGCTGATTGATACGCGTTATCCGGTCTATGCCGGGGCAGACATTATTTTTGACTGTGATGAGTCCTCAAAGGAAGCAACCCGTGATGCGGTTCTCGAACTGCTTGCCAAATCCTTTGATGACGATGGTCAATTGATCAAGACAGGAACCTGACAGAGTGAGCAATCACGACACCCTTCGCGTCGAACTTGGCGCACGCAGCTATGATATCCTGGTTGGCAGCAACCTTTTGGCCGACACCGCCAAATATATTGCCCCGTTCGCCAAGAAGGCCGGGGTTGTTGTGATCAGCGATGCGGCCCTTTCCGACAATCACCTGCCAACCGTTCTGGCATCCCTTGACGGGGCGGGGATTAACCATCGCGAAGTCGTCGTACCGTCTGGCGAAAAATCCAAAAGCTTTGCGATGTTTGAAAACGTCGTTGAACAGATTTTGGCGATGGGGATCGAACGTTCCACCCTGATCATTGCATTGGGCGGTGGGGTTGTTGGTGATCTTGCCGGGTATGTCGCGGCGTCTTTGTTGCGTGGGCTTGATTTCGTCCAGATTCCGACAACCTTGCTGTCGCAAGTCGACAGTTCCGTTGGCGGCAAGACCGGAATCAATTCCAAGTCTGGCAAAAACCTGATCGGGGCGTTTCATCAGCCGCGTCTTGTTCTGGCCGACACTTCGGTTCTTGATACGTTGCCAGCGCGTGAATTGCGCTCGGGTTATGCCGAGGTTGCAAAATACGGGCTGATTGATGATCCTGAATTCTTTGCGTGGCTCGAAGAAAACGGGCAGGCGGTTCTTGAGGCTGATGGGCCTGAGCGCCGTCAGGCCGTGATCAAAAGCTGCGCGGCCAAGGCCCGCATCGTTTCCGAGGACGAACGTGAGGGCGGCAAACGTGCGCTTCTGAACCTTGGTCACACCTTTGGGCATGCGCTTGAAGCCGAAACCGGGTACGGCGAAAAGCTTTTGCATGGCGAAGCCGTTGCCATGGGCATGGTCATCGCCCATGACGTTTGCGGTGCCATGGGTATGGCACCTGCGGGCGAGAAGGATCGGATTATTGCCCATCTGAAATCGGTGGGGCTTCCGGTGGCGGCGTCCGAGGTAACGGGCATGCATTGGGATATCGACAAGGTGATCAGTCACATGTCGCGCGATAAAAAAGTCCGCGACGGGGAGATCACCTTTGTTATGACACGTGGTATCGGCAAGGCATTTACATCCAAGGCCATGGATGTCGAGAAGATGCGCGCAGCGATCACCCGGTCTTGCCGGGGCTGAGCAAACATTCGACCCATGACGCGGTCGAATGTCGCCAGTGTGTTGTTGTTAACTTGTTTAACGCCATTTGACCTTATAGATGAACACAGAACAAACTTGCTCTGTTGCAATCACCGTTTGGAGACGGACCTGAATGACGATCACGATTGTCGTGATTTTTTTGCTGTTGATGCTTTCGGCATTCTTCTCTGGCTCGGAAACCGCGCTGACGGCTGCGTCGCGTCCGGTCATGCATCACAAGGAACAGGATGGTGACCCGCGCGCCGGGATCGTCAACAGGCTGCGCCAGTATCAGGAACGTCTGCTGGGCGCGATTCTGCTTGGCAACAACATGGTCAATATCTTGGCCTCTGCGCTTGCAACGTCTGTGATGATCGAACTGTTTGGCGAGAACGGTGTGGTCTATGCCACCGCCGTTATGACCGCCCTTGTTCTGATATTCTCGGAAATTCTGCCAAAAACCTATGCGCTTCAGCATGCCGATACCATGGCGCTGCGTGTGGCGCGCCCAATGAGCGTGCTGGTCGTTCTGTTTGCGCCGATCACCCAGACCATTCAGGTCCTGGTGCAGGCCACCTTGCGCTTGTTTGGCAGTGGCGAGGGACCCGGGCTTGATAGCGAACGCGAATTGCGTGGCGCGATTGAACTGCATGCCGATGACGTGGTGGTTGGTAACCACCATGCGGAACGGACCATGTTGCATGGGGTTCTCGATCTTGAAGATGTTGGTGTGTGGGAAATCATGGTGCACCGTCGCAAGGTGCAGATGATCGATATTTCCCGACCGATGGAAGAAATCCTCGATACCGTTCTGGCAAGCCCGCATACCCGTATTCCGGTTTACGAAAAGGACCCGGACAACATCGTCGGCGTTTTGCATGCACGTGAAGTTCTCAAGGCAATTGTGCGTGGGGCGAAGCCGTCCACCGCCGCGGATGTCCGGGAACTGAGCGCCGAACCCTGGTTCATCCCGGACTCAACCACCCTTGCCGATCAGCTCAAGGCCTTCAAGGAACGTCACGAACACTTCGCCATTGTCGTGGATGAATACGGCGCGTTCGAAGGTGTTGTGTCGCTTGAGGATATTCTCGAAGAAATCGTTGGTGACATTGCCGATGAAACTGACGTCGAAGTGGTTGGTGTACAGCCGCAGGCTGACGGATCGGTCATTGTGCGCGGTGATGTCACCATTCGCGATTTGAACCGTCGCTTCGGGTGGCGCCTGCCGGATGAAGAAGCTGCAACTGTTGCTGGTCTGTTGCTATATGAAACCCGGCGTATTCCCGACGTCGGGCAGCAGTTCCGCTTCCATGGGTTTGAGTTCGAAGTGCTGCGGCGCATTCGCAACCAGATCACCCGTGTGCGGCTTCGTGCCGTCACAGATCCGCTTGGCGAGGAGCAGGAATAAAACCTGCCCTTCCTCGGTGCACGTGCGATGCCGGAAAACCACTATCGCGTAAAAAATTTCAGCTTTATCTACTTATGGGTTAAACTCTTGTTCCAAGGTCTTGACCCAAAGGATTGCAGGGCCACTTGCAAATAAGGGCCCGTCACACTGTGCCATGCAACGACGTCACTATTACCTGACGTCTGCCAGTGTGAAACCAGATGATCTGATCGGGTTTGGGCATGTGCAAACAGCAACCTGCAGAGAGAGATGCATGGATACGAAAATTGTACCGGGTGTGGTCCAGGAACAATCCATCGCGACACTCAATCCCGCCGATTCCGTGATGGACGCCGTCAATATGATGTCGGAACGCAAAATCGGTGCGGTCATCATCGTTGACAATGATGCCAGACTGGCGGGAATTTTTACCGAACGCGACCTTGTTAACAGAGTGGTCGCCAAGGGGCTTGATGCGGCGTCAGTGCCGCTGTCAAAGGTCATGACGGCAAACCCGGATACGCTTAGCCCGGATGACTTGGCTATGAGTGCGCTTGATCTGATGAGTGCCCGGCGATATCGCCACCTGCCGGTCCTCGATGGTGACAAGGTTGTCGGTATGGTGTCGATCCGTGACCTGTTTAACGTGGTCAAACGTCAGCTTGAAGAAGACGTGCGTGAACGTGAAAAGTTCATCTTCGGCTCTGACTACGGGGTAGCATAAACACCCCGGTTCTCAGCAGAACAGCCTGATATCAGCCTGCGGGGATTCTTCCCCCGGGCCTTTCGGTGTGGGTGGAAATTTGGCTGTCGCAAGGATGGTCGAGCACTTTTGTTGCTTGACAGTTCCCACGTGAACGTCTTTACGTTTACGTAAAGGAGATAGTTCCCATGCCATTGTCCAGCCCCACCGAACGTGACCATATCCATACCCGCACGGTGACCTGTCAGGGGTTCCGCCGCAAAGATGGCCTGTGGGATATCGAAGGTCATATCACCGACGTCAAAACATACGCGTTTTCCAATGATGACCGGGGGGAAATTCCCGCGGGTGAGCCGGTGCACGGTATGTGGATACGTGTGACCATTGGCGATGATCTTGTTATCCGCGCGGTCGAAGCGGTAACGGATTACGCCCCGTTTAATGCATGTGATGCAATCACGCCAAATTACGACAAGCTGGTTGGTTTGAAGTTGGGACCGGGGTTGCGCAAACAAATCCGTGACAGGGTTGGTGGCGTGCATGGCTGCACACACCTTAATGAATTAATGGGGCCGGTTGCGACCACGGCCTTTCAGACAGTTTTCCCAATTCTTGCCAGGGAATCCCTTGAAGCACCTGACGCGGCTGACGACAAGCCGCCTCGGCGCAATCCGTTGATCAATACATGCCATGGTTGGCGCAGTGATGGGGCGGCCGTGAAACGCATCGCTCCGGACTTCTATACCGGTGATGATTAGGCCGGGGTCCCTAAAGCTGCGCCTTGTAAGTGCACGCCTGCAGTACAATATCAATCTCATTCGTAACGTGTCTTTGTCAGGTATTTGTGACCATGTTGCGCCGGGATGGAAACTGCAAAAACCATAACGAAATCAGGGTTCAACGTAATCTGTTGTGCATGGTCGCAACGGTAGTCGTCTGTTTGTTTGTGACGGTTGGCATCGCCAATACCGCAACGGCACAGGCGTCGGACAATGATGCGCAGGACGGTTTCCTGATCTTGCAGACAAACCTGCATCCGCCTTATCAGGAACTGCAAAACGGAATGCTGAGCGGATATTCCGTGTCGGTCCTGAACTGTGTGTTCGAGCGGATCGATGTCGGCTATGGCTTTGCCATTGCTCCACGCCAACGTAATCGTGAAATGGTTCGGAATGGCCGGGCGGACGGGTTCTTTCTGGCGCGCATAAGCGAAACCATGGACGAATATGCGGTGGCGACAAATCCGCTGGCGCTTGAGAAATGGATGTGGGTCTCATCGGCAATTAAATCCGATGACCCGCGGGTCAGTCGGCGTCCCAAGCCCGGCGATTTTACGACTGTCGGTGCCATTCTTGGCTCGAACGAGGCCGAATGGCTGACCGAGCAGGGCTATACGGATGTGAT
Source organism: Thalassospira sp. UBA848 (assembly GCF_002295455.1). Taxonomy (NCBI): domain Bacteria; kingdom Pseudomonadati; phylum Pseudomonadota; class Alphaproteobacteria; order Rhodospirillales; family Thalassospiraceae; genus Thalassospira; species Thalassospira sp. UBA848. Next base: position 59,022 of record NZ_DBGS01000034.1, read on the forward strand.
GCGGGTTCCCTCGATCGCGTCGCTTGTCGGTCAGGTCGCGGCCGGCCGTGTTGAATATGCCCTTGTTGACAAGAACAGTTTTGAAATCGCCCGCAATGAACTTGGGATGGGGGCAGATAAATTCATGGTGCAGTTCGAGCGCTATGCACCGTTGGTGGTTTACTTCTCCAACAGCTATGTCGCGGCTTTTCCTGATATCCTTGATAAGCTGAATGCAGTGCTTGAGTTTTGTGAAACCCGCCCGATGCGTCTTGAGCCTTGGGAACGCGATGCCATCGAACAGACGCAACTGCCCACCGTTCGTCAGTTCGCAAGTTCACCAGAACTTGTGGCCCACGTACAGGACCAGCTTGCCGGGGCCGAGCAGCCAAAAGAAGATCAGAAACACCTGATCGATGCCGAATGGAAGGCACTTGCGCGAAGCGGACAGTCAAGCGACACCGCAGCCGAGATTCTTCGCAATGACCTGTCGGAACATCTGCGTCGTTTTCAGTCAAGCGTGGGCAATCAGGTGGCAGAGGCCTTTGTCTTTGACGTGCACGGTCAGATCATCGGTATGAGCCGACTGACATCCGACTTTGATCAGAGCGACGAAGCCCAGTTCCAGATGATCGAAAGCATCAATAGAGATCAGGCCCTGATTGCTGATATCTGGTATGATGCCTCAACCCGCACATTCCTGTCGCAAATCACCGTGCCGGTGGTCGATCCGGACACGGGGCGGACGATGGCGGCGCTCACGGTCGGGCTGAACGTTTCCGCCGCACTTCGCCCCGACAGCTGAACGTTTGTCGGGGGCTGCGAAGTTTGGTCGATCAGCCCGCCAGCTTTTTGTATTCATCCGGTGTCATGGTTTTCAAGGCCAGCGCGTGAACGCGATCCTTTAACAGCGCGTCAAGCGCGCTATAAACCATCCGCTGGCGATTGACGCGGTTCTCGCCTTCGAATTTCTCAGATACCACGAGCACGGAAAAATGGGACTCGCCACGCGGGTCGGCCCCTGCATGACCGGCATGTTTGGACGAATCATCATTGATCTGAAGTTCGACCGGCGCGAATTGTTCGGTCAGGATGTCTCGGATCTGATTGGCGACCTGCATTGTAAGGGCCTCTGTTGTCTGGTGATGTTCGCAGATCACTGCGAAACTGATGCGTGCGGACAAGTTCTGTCATGCGATGGCCGTTTTTCAAGCCTTTTATCGCATTTAAAGCGCCCTTATGATATTGCGCGTCGCGAACTTTCAGAACATATAGACGCAAATGAACCGAGGACACCGCAACAAGCGCAAGACGCTCTACCATGACGAACCCGTTCTGCCATCATGTGACTGGCCGGAATGTGACGGGCATGGGGAATTTCGTGCGCCCAAGGATCGCAAGTTGCGCGACTATTACAAGTTCTGTCTGGAGCATGTCCGCGAATACAACAAGTCGTGGAACTATTATGCCGGCATGAAGGCCGAGGACATCGAAAACGACGTGCGTCGTGATACCCACTGGCAACGTCCGACATGGCAGTTCGGTCATATCCGGGGTTCGAAAAAACCGTTCAATTTCAAATTCAAGGACGGGTTCGGCTTCTTTAACGAAGACGGTGACCAAACCCACCATGGACCCGGTGCCGAAGAAAAGGCCAGGGCCGAACGCAAGCGCAAAAGCGAAGATGCCCAGCGTCGCGCCGGTGCCCTGGGCATGCCCGCCGAGCAGCAACAGGCCATGGCCACCCTTGATCTTGGCTGGCCGTTCACCCGTGACGAGCTGAAAGCCAAATACAAGGCCCTTTCAAAGAAGTATCACCCGGATGCCAATGGCGGGGACAAGGCTGCCGAGGAACGCTTCAAACGCATCAGTGCGGCCTATACATCGCTGACACGGTATATTCGCGACCTGGAAGCGCGGGTAACACTGTAATTTTCTGCGAATTTCGATGAAAACCGGTCTATCTGGTTGCAGTTTGCGTACCGGGAATGTCTTATCGAGCAAACCTTTTGCGATAATAGAGATTTTTTGCGCATCTTCCCTTTGTGTGATGCGTCATAACCGCTATTAATGAGCAAGTTTAATGAAACGACCGCGCCACCAGCGCCGGTCCGAAAAATGCGCGAGTACTTATGAGCCAAGGTTACGAAGCGAGCGGTGCAGCGGCTGAACACCCGCTTGATACACCCGATACCACCCTTTCCGTGCGGGAAACGTTCGGAATTGACGTTGATATGGAAGTCCCGGCCTTTAGTCAGGGCAGCGAACATGTGCCGGCAATAGACCCGACCTATCGCTTTGACCGCGATACCACGTTGGCGATCCTGGCGGGCTTTGCCCATAACCGCCGCGTGATGATCCAGGGTTATCATGGCACCGGTAAATCGACCCATATCGAACAGGTGGCAGCGCGCCTCAACTGGCCGTGCGTACGTGTGAACCTTGATAGCCACATCAGTCGTATTGACCTGATCGGCAAGGACGCGATTGTCCTGCGTGATGGCAAACAGATCACTGAATTCCGTGAAGGCATCCTGCCCTGGGCGCTTAAACGCCCGGTCGCGATGGTGTTTGACGAATATGATGCCGGTCGTCCGGATGTGATGTTCGTGATCCAGCGCGTGCTTGAGGTCGATGGCAAGCTGACCTTGCTTGATCAGAACAAGGTGATCCATCCGCACTCGCATTTCCGCCTGTTTGCAACGTCCAACACGGTTGGTCTTGGCGATACCACGGGCCTTTACCACGGTACCCAGCAGATCAACCAGGCCCAGATGGACCGCTGGTCGATCATTGCAACGCTGAACTATCTGTCGGTCGAGGATGAAACCAACATCATCGCCGCCAAGGTTCCCGCGTTCGATGACGCCGAAGGCCGCCAGAAGATCGAGGCAATGGTTGCCCTTGCCAACCTGACCCGTCAGGGTTTTGTGGCCGGTGATATTTCGACCGTCATGAGCCCGCGTACCGTGATTACGCTTGCCGAAAACGCCAAGATTTTTGGCGACGTTTCCTATGCCTTCCGCGTAACGTTCCTGAACCGTTGCGATGAAGTCGAACGTCCGATTCTGGCGGAATATTACCAGCGTTGCTTTGGTGAAGAGCTGCCCGAGGAAGCCATCAATGTGATGGTCCGCTAAGGCGTGACACTCAAGCAGATTGGCGAACTGGTTCCACAAGCGAGTAGTGCAATGAAGAATGATGAGGCTCTTTCCGGCTTCTTGCGCGGTACGGCAGCGACGTTTCGTGCGCTTGCCGGGCGCAATGATCTGGAAGTCGGCTTTGTCAAAGGCGGGCGTCCGGGCGGGTACGGTGAACATGTGCGTTTGCCGATGCCCAAACAGGCCATGCCAAAGGATGAGGTCGCCGATCTGCGCGGTGTAGCCGATGGCTGGGCGCTTAAGATGCGCCATCATGATGCCGCCCTGCACGCCAAGCGCATGCCCGAAACGGCCGAGGCACAGGCAGTTTATGATGCGCTTGAAACCGCACGCGTTGAAGCCGTGGGATCGCGTTATTTCCCCGGTGTGCGCAAGAACCTGCGCGAACATGCCGAACAGGATTGCCATGCCAAGAACTATCACCGTGTGACATCGCGCGACGATGCCCCGTTCGCTGATGCGATCGGGATGTTGGCGCGTGAAATCTTTACCGGTGAAAAGGCCCCGGAATCTGCAGGTCCGCTGATTGATCAGTGGCGTGCGCATATCGAAGAAAATGCTGGTGCTGACCTGACTGATCTGCGCGACATGGTCGACGATCAGGACGCATTTGCACGCGGCATGCGCAAACTGCTTGATCACCTGTCGCTTGAAGATGACCTCGACGATGCCCCGCCCGAACAGGAAGGCGAGGATGACGAGCAAAAAGAAGGCGAAAACGATCCCGATCAGGAAGATATGGAAAGTCAGGGCGGCCAGCAGGGCCAGAATGATGATTCCGAACCTGATGGTGGTGATGATCAGCAAGATGCCGGTTCCGAAGAAGCCGAGGCTGGCGAGGGCGACATCGATGACCAGCAACTTGAAGCCATGTCGCAGGAAGAAAAGCCTGCGGGCCCCGGCGAACAACCGGAATTTGACGGTCGTAACGAACCGGTCGAGCGCGGCTATGAGCCATTCACGCGCGAATATGACGAGGTCGTCACCGCAGATGATCTGTGTGAAAACCTTGAACTGTCGCGCCTGCGCGCGATGCTTGATAAGCAGCTGGCAAACCTTCAGAACGTGGTTTCCAAACTGGCCAACCGCCTGCAACGCCGCCTGATGGCCCAGCAGAACCGTGGCTGGGACTTCGACCTTGAAGAAGGCATTCTAGATGCCGCAAAACTGGCCCGCATCGTCTCAACCCCGTCAACCTCGCTGTCGTTCAAGCAGGAACAGGATACCGATTTCCGCGATACTGTGGTGACGCTTCTGATAGATAACTCCGGCTCCATGCGCGGGCGTCCGATCACGATTGCGGCCCTTTCGGCGGATATCCTGGCGCGCACGCTGGAACGTTGTGGGGTGAAGGTCGAAATTCTTGGTTTCACCACCCGTCAGTGGAAAGGTGGCCAGTCGCGCGAAAGCTGGGTCGAGGCCGGCAAGCCGCCAAAACCCGGTCGTCTGAACGATCTGCGTCACATCATCTACAAGGCTGCCGACACGCCATGGCGCCGGGCACGCAAGAACCTTGGTCTGATGCTGCGCGAAGGGCTGCTTAAGGAAAATATCGACGGCGAAGCGCTGCTTTGGGCGCATGAACGTCTTTTGGGTCGCACGGAACAACGCCGGATCATGATGGTGATTTCCGATGGCGCGCCCGTCGATGATTCGACCCTTTCGGTCAATTCCGGAAACTATCTGGAACGCCATTTGCGCGAAGTGATCGAATGGATCGAAACCAGATCGCCGGTCGAACTTCTGGCCATCGGTATCGGCCATGACGTGACGCGCTATTACCGTCGTGCGGTGACGATCAACGATCCGGAAGAGCTCGGCGGTACCATGCTGCGCGAATTGTCCGATCTGTTTGACGAACAAGGCGCACGTCAGCCGAAACGTCCGATGCGCCATGTGCCTGCCGACAATGCGCAGGCCCGTGATCACGCCACAGGCGATCGCGACCGCTGGTAAGGGCAAAGGTGGATTGAGGATGAGTATCATCACCCGCTTTGCACCAAGCCCGACCGGATATCTTCATCTCGGCCATGCGGCCTCTGCCCTGTTTTCTGCGGGGCAGGCGGGGCCGGATGGCCGTTTTCTTTTGCGGATCGAAGATATCGACCAGACCCGGTGTCGTCCGGAATATCTTGATGCGATTTACGAAGACCTTGCCTGGCTTGGCCTTGAATGGGAAACGCCGGTTCGGGTGCAATCCGATCACTTTGCTGATTATCAGGCGGTGCTTGATCGCTTGTCAGACATGGAATTGCTCTATCCGTGCTTTTGCACCCGCAAGGACATTCAGGCCGAAATCGCGCGCATTGGCAATGCGCCGCATGGGCCCGATGGTGCGCTGTATCCCGGGACCTGTCGGCAGTGTTCGCCAACGCAACGCCAGGAACGCATTGCGGCAGGTGAAAGCTATGCTCTCCGCCTTGATATGGGGGCTGCGACCAAACGGGTGGGCAAGGAGCTGACATGGTATGACCGCGCCGCGGGTAAACAGATTGCCACCCCGGAAATTTTTGGTGATGTGGTTCTGGCGCGCAAGGATACACCAACCAGCTATCATATCTCGGTCACCTGTGATGATGACCTTCAGGGCATTACACTGGTCACGCGCGGCGAAGACCTGTTCTTTGCCAGCCATCTGCACCGGCTATTGCAGGAATTGCTGGGCTATGCCGTCCCGGAATATCATCACCACGGGCTTCTGACAGGCCTGGATGGCAAACGCTTTGCAAAGCGCGACAAGTCCAAGACGCTGCGATCAATGCGTGAAGAGGGGCTATCCCCGGCGGACGTTATCAAACGCGCGGGTCAATTCTGATCGCAGTTATCTTGTGGGATTTCCCGGCCTAGTATAGCAGTTTTGTCATATTCCCATTGTCGTGTGTTAGTACCTACGTATAGGATATTCTAATCGTACGACGATGTCAGAGGCGCAAGACCAGATGGAAAACAACGCTGGCTTGGTCAGGAGGATCGGTAAACGCGTTCTCGACCCGGGCATAGGACTGCATGCCGACGAAGAATTGACTGGCAAGGTTCGGCGCGACTTGCTTGATTTGGCATATCGCAACAATTGGGCGAACGTTCTGGTCAATCTGGCCGCAAGTGCCAGTCTGGTTGTGATGTTCTGGTTACGGGGTGATCTTTCCCGGGGCACGGTAATCTGGTTGCTGGTCGTGACAGTTGTATGCGGCTTTCGCCTCTGGGGCGGCTATCTGTATTGGCTGGTCCGTGAAAATTTCACTGAATTATCGGATGCATTGTTACGGAAATGGCGGTTTCGCTATCAGGCGGGCGTAATTTTCACAGGCCTTTTGTGGTCTGTCGTCGGACTGACCGTAATTCCCACCGTACGTGGCGAAAGCCAGTTCCTGACCATGATCATCATCGCTGGTATGGCTGGTGGTGCGACCGGCATTCTCGCCCCGGTGTTTCTGGTCGGGCGACTTTATCTCTGTGCGTTGCTGTTGCCGCCTGCAGTGATCTTGATGGTAATGGAGGATGCGAGTTACATCCTCGCTGCTCTGGTGCTGGTGTTCCTGCTTGTGATGCTGGTGACCCATCGCAATAACCACGCGGTCCTTTTCAAATCCTTCGTGCTGAAACACCAGAATCAGGAACTGATCGAGGACCTTAAGCAGAAGAACCGCGTTACCGAAGACTGGAATGCAACGCTTGAGGCGCGTGTCGAGCAGCGCACAGAGGAACTGCGCGATCTGGTCGAACATGATGCCCTGACGGGGATCTATAATCGCGATGGGATTGTCGCGTGGTTTGAAAACAGAAAAAGATCAGACGCATTGCTTGATTACGCGGTGCTGTTCATAGATCTGGATCGCTTCAAGCAAATCAATGATGGCCTGAGCCACGCGATCGGGGACGAAGTCCTGCGTGCTGTCAGCATGCGGCTTGGTGAATGTGTTGGTCAACAGCACGCACTGGGCCGGTGGGGCGGGGACGAGTTTCTTATCGTTTTGGCAGCCCCCCATCATGAGCTTCATCCTCTGGTCGAGGACACCGTCGAGCTGGCGCAGCAGGCTGTCAGTCAGCCGATCAATATTGTTGGTCATACGCTTCATGTCGGTTTTAGCACTGGCGTTGCCTTTTCGTCTGGTCGCAACCCGTCGATAGCGGAACTGATCCATTGGGCCGACCTTGCCGCAGCAGAGGTCAAGCGGTCAGGACGGGGCAGTGTGCACAACTATGACAAAATGCTGCTGACCGAACAGGAACGCCGCCTAAGTGTGACACAGGCACTGCGTCGCGCCATGAGCGCTGACGAGTTCAATATCCAGTATCAGCCGGTCATTGATGCCGTCACGGGCGAAATTACCGCATATGAGGCGCTCTTGCGGTGGAACAGCGAGACCCTTGGTCCGGTGTCGCCTGATGAATTTATCCCGATTGCCGAGGAAAGCGCGCTGATCGTTGATATCGGGCAATGGTGCATGCGCCAAGCCTGTCAGGCTCTTCAGGATCATCCTGAAATCCCTGCGACCACGAAAATCGCGATTAACGTGTCGATACGCCAGATCGTGATGCCGAATTTTGCCGATATGGTGTCGCGCATTCTAAAAGAAACGGGCTTGCCTGCGGAGCGACTTGCGCTTGAAGTCACAGAGTCAATTTTCGAAAAACGCCAGACGACACAGATCGCCACCGTGCTTGATCAGCTCCACGCCATGGGCATTGAAATCTTTATCGATGATTTCGGAACCGGGTACTCTTCCCTGTCGCGCCTGCATGAAATTCATGTAGATGCAGTCAAGATCGACAAGTCTTTCATTCTTGCCATGGATGAAAATGCCCGTGTGGTGATCGAGGCCGCGATCCTGATTGCGCATCGTTTCGGTCTAAAGGTCATCGCCGAGGGGATCGAAACCAGCTATCAGCGCGCCGAACTCATGGCGATGGGGGTCGATGCCTGTCAGGGATATTTCTTTGCCCGTCCGGGCGAAATGCCATGTCGTGATATCCACTGGCAGACCGACCTGATCAAACAGGGTGATCGCCAGTCATAATTAAAAAAAAGAACGGCCCACCACGACAAATGGCAGACCGTTACAGGTGCTGTTCTACGGGGGGCAGAATCAGCGACTAAAATCAATCAAGACAAGGAAGCTGACCGGCACAAGTGCGAGGGCCACGTAAATCCAGAAGGATGCGACAGGAACGCCCAGCGCGGCCAGCACGTACCCGGCAAGATACAGCGCCAAGCCAATTACAGCGACCAGCAGAATGCCCAAAAGCGGCAGAGAAACTTTGCTATCTGTTTTCATGTCCCGTCATGCTCCCGAAACGGATTTCTTAACTCATGGTGTCGAACTTACCATGCTGTACGCGCCTGCGTTTTGATCCGTGTCAATAAAGGGATCAGATTGGAACCAAGCCGCCTGAACCGATAAAGACGGGTACTGACATTATATACAGTCATAATAATGTCGGAGAATCGGTGCGCAGGAGTTCGATCAAAATGATGCAATTGCCAGCAATTGAGCACCTTGTTACTGTCGCCCCGGTTTGGCAGGGGGCAGATTCCGTGCGGTTGAGTTGGGTAAAATGCGACCCAAACCACGGATTATCGCCAAAACAGCTCTGATAAGCGTTTTTGTCGCGGTTTTCGCTTGATGAAGGCTTGACGGCATTGGTCAGAGGCGGTAATAACCCGGCTCCAAGCGCGGGCCTGCATGTTCA
>NZ_DBGS01000143.1:0-9979 GCF_002295455.1 Thalassospira sp. UBA848
ATCGGCCCATCTGCGCAAAGTCAGGCCGTCGTCGATACACTGGTGCCTGCCAAAATTCCGGTTGAGGTTTCCGACAATGCTGAGGGTGCCCTTTGGGCCAAGATGATTTTGAACTGTGCCTATAACGCACTTTCAGCGATTACACAGCGCCCTTATGGCGAGGTCGTGCAAGGTGTCGGCGTCTGGGATGTGATGCGTAATGCCGTCGATGAGTGTCTGGCGGTTGCCAATGGGTGCGGTGTGACCGTGCCGGGTGATGTCTGGGGCGCAATTGAAAAGATTGCCGAAACCATGCCTGGTCAGTTTTCCTCAACCGCCCAGGACCTGGCGCGCGGTAAAGCAAGCGAGATTGATTTTCTGAACGGCTATATCGTGCGCAAAGGTGCAGAACTTGGCATCGCAACCCCGACAAACCTTGCCTTGCATGCCCTGACCAAGCTTCAGGAAGCCAAATCAGCTTGATTGTCGCGGGCGTGGGGCAACGACGTTTATTCTGCAGGTGAGTTTGCTGATTTCGTTGCTTCTTCGGGTGATCGCCCGAATTTGCGGGCAACGGCGGCAACGATCCGGTCGTTAAACATCACCAGTGCGGCGGCGGCTACAATAAATACGCCGCCCATCAGGCTGATCGGCGCAGGCAGCACGCCAAACACGATAATATCAAGAATGATCGCCCAGATCATGGCGGTATATTCAAAGGCCGACAGGGTCGATGCAGGGGCACGCGCCAATGCCTCGGTCATGGCGATGTGGGCAAGACCGCCGGTCAGTCCGGCTCCCACCAGAAAGACGATGTTATTTGCTGAAACTGGTGCCCAGCCAAACGGGATGGTTAAAAGGCCACCAATGGAACAAATCACCGCAAAATAGAATGCAATTGTGCCCGATGGCTCCGTTGTTGTCAGGGCCTTGATTTGCACTTTGGCGAAGGCTGTTGTCACGGCAAAGGCGACACCGGCACCGATGCCGATCACGGTGTTATGGTCCAGCCCCGGGGTCGACAATGTTGGCCACAGCATCAGAAACACACCGGCAAACCCGCCAATGGTTGCGCCGATCACAAGCCAGCCGGGATTTTCCCGCAGCGTGGCGATTGCGATGGGGATCAGGATCAGCGGGGCAAGAAAACCAAGTGCCGTGGCCAGTGCCAGTGGCAGATAGGCCAGCGAAACAAACGCAAGGAACATCGAAACACAGCCATAGGTGCTGCGTTTGAGATGCCCAATCGGGCGTTTGGTGCGCAAGGCTCTTGGAAATTCATTGCGCCACATCAGGTAAAGCACAATCGGGATCAGCGCCACACTGCTGCGCCAAAAGACGATCTGCCCGGTTGGGGCTTCAAACGAGGCCAGCCGGACAAATACGTTCATCACGCCAAACAAACCGGTCGCGGCAAGGCGTAACCCAACTCCAGACCAGAAACTGTTCATCTTGAATACCCTGAATGGTGGCCGGTCAAGTGACCTGCGTTCAGGAATATCGCAACTTCAGACTGGGCAATACTGATAAAATTTCATGTCTGAGGGCATGAAATTTCAATGCGCTCGGTCACAAGTCAGTCGCATTACAGCGAATGCAGCCACTTCTCGTATCGGGTATCTTGTTGTCCATCGCTGGTATCGGGCAAGTCAATGCGTCCTGTCTGGGCATTGCGCCTGAAGTCACCCGGCGTCATGTCATACTTCTCACGAAATGCGCGGATGAAGCTGGTGTCGCTGGCAAAACCACATTCAAGTGCAATGTCATAAAGAGACCGCCTGCGGTCCGTCGGCGATCCGAGCAGGGCCATGGCGTGGCGCAGGCGCAAGTCGCGGATAAAGCGATAGACGCCGCCGTAATCCTCCATCAATTGATAGAGTTTGGAACGTGATATTCCCAATTCCCGTGCGGCACGGTCCGGTGTCAGATCCGGGGACTTGAAGTTCTTGCGGAAATATTGGCGGATGAGGGCCATGGTTTCGAGGTTTTGCCTTTTGTGGGCCGTCTCGGAGGTCACCCCGCGGGTCGAGTTCAGGCAGGCGGCCAGAACTTCGACAAAACTGTTTTCCAGCACGCTGGCCTGTTCCGGGCTGAAGGAATGTGCGTTTTCCTTAAAAGACAGCATCATACTGGCAAGAATTCGAACCATGGGATCACGCGGGCTTAAAAACCGCATATTGTGATCTTCCGGCAGGGTCAGGCGATCTTCAAGAAGCTGCCTTGGAAGTATCATGACCAGATTGTCAAAATCAGTGGTCACAGCGGTTGCGACCTGTGACAGGTCCTGAAACAGCAATCCGCCATGGGCAATTGTATGGCCCTCCTTGCCCTCTTCCGAGGACATGCCGCCACTATGAAAATACTGGATCATGTAGTGGTCCATGCCATCATTGGCGATTGCTGATTCGCTGCGCGACCAGAACTGATGTTTGCTGACGGTGCGCGCCAACATCATCGATCCCATAAGGTCTGCATCAAGCGTTGCATGGAATTGATTTTTGCGGATGTCGGGTACGGTTTCGACATCGAAGATGCAGTCAATGCTGCTTTTCCAAATGTCATAACGCACTGACATAGGAAGGTCATTGACCGTAAAAAAGGTGTGGGTGTTCTGTGGTGTCTCTGTCATGCCTGATCCCCGGTTTTGCATAAAAGCAAACAACGCTACTTGCGCCGGTCAATTCTGGTATCGAATGCTATGGTCGAACATCTCCATAAGTTTTGTATAATATGATTAGTCCTGCCCCGCCGTCAAAGTCCAAAAGGTATAGTTTCGCGTGCTAACAGGTCCGAAAATACAAGGGCCTTGTCGCGTCAATGACTTAGTGCTGCTGACCCTAACCGAAAGGACAAGTCAATCTGATGCGGGTTTTGCCACAATCTGTCGATCTTGGACGCTATGCATATTCTTTTGGACGCCTCGTGCATCGGGGTTGCAATCACCATGTTAGACTTATGAAAAATTTGACCGGCCTCTGATCAGAACAAAATAACGAGGGCCGGTGTTATCAGTGTGACGTGATATTTTCTCTGGGGGAAAATATGGATTTGATTGAGATGCCGTCAGCGCGACCAAAATCGTGCGCGGATAAATGTGATTACGACCGCACAGAAAGGGCCGTTTCGTCAAACGTGCCTGACGCGAAAGTGTCGAACGCGCATAGCGATCGTTCACCCAAAATTGCCAATACAGAATTTGGCGGACCTGATGGCGAGACACTTGCGCCGCTCGCGCGGATGATCTTCGTTCTTGAGGGTATGCGGTCTTGTGCCAATGACAAGGTATTGTCAGCACTAAAGGCCGATAGCGATGAAATGACAGGGGAGAACCAAAGTTCCCCGACGCAATCTGAGGCCGCAACCGGTTGGGCTCCTGGCGTCATGGCGGACATCCAAAGCATGTTCGAATGTGACTGGACCCCGGAACCGAACAGGCGTGAAAGTGCAAAGCTGTTCGGGACGACCATCATTCCGGTCAATGATACAGGATCTTCGGCCGATCATTCGGAAACACGACGAAACTAGTATCCAGAAACCTTGTCGCAGCAGCGTCCAGGCGCGCCATCTGAGGCGTCGCAAGGCATCTTTTGTGTGCTCGATAGGTGCAAATCGTCCATTTTCTGGATGATTTGCATATCTATTTGGATGAAATGTGCATTGGGGCACAGAAACTCTGGGTAGTATGTTCCGCAATAATAAAACACATGTCCGTTCACAGAGTGGGAAGATCTGCGTTCATGTAAGGACATGAATATCAGTGAAGCTTAATGTTTTTCTCTGGGGTTAGATATGATGTCTTGTGCACCACATCCGGCGCGCCGGAAGGGAGAAGTCCATTGTCGCGGTACGGGCCGTGATTGGGGACCGAATAGCCACATTCTTCCCGGGCGTCGCGTGAATGAACCTAATCATCAGGCATGGAAGTATCTGGTCGAAACTGACGCCGATGATGATGAGCCTTCCCAAGCGGCAATTGACGCGGTGTTTTCCGATTATATTGACGAAGCTTCAGTCGCGGTAACGCGAACCTTCGAAGACAGTTTCAGAATGCTGAAGTCCGTGATGGAAATGATGGCCTTTATAGAAGGTCTTCGCGTTATGCATCATGATGGGCCGATTGCGTCCAAAACGGATAAACGCCTTGATCGTCTTAGCAATGAGACGCTTCCAAAGCAGCAAGGCCAAAATTCGCCAAACCAACAAAGCGCTTGGTCATCAGAATTGATGGTTCAGCTCCACAACATGTGCGCAAAAGGGCAGAAACCGCGACCTGATCATGTCAACGTGACACAGAGCTACGGGATATATCTCGAACCTGATCACGAGATTCTGCCGCCGCAATCCCCGGTGACCCGATACAAAAACTAGTCACTGGGTCGGGAAAACCGGACTTAACGGAAATAGCCGCCCGGCGTGCGCCCCGTTGCCTTGCGAAACATCGCGATGAAAGCTGACGGGGTTTCGTACCCCAGATCAAGGGCGATTTCCGTGACGGGCCGGTCATTGGCAAGTTTCTCAAGCGCATGCAGCAAGCGAAGCTTTTGCCGCCATTCACGAAACGGCATGCCTGTTTCGCGTTGGAAAAGGCGTGCCAGGGTGCGGCTGGATGCGCCGCAAATCTTTGCCCAATCTTCAAGTGTGCGGTTGTCGGCCGGATCGCCTTGCAGATGATCGCAAATGCGGGCCAGTCGGGCATCCTTGGGCGCTGGCAGATAAAGCTTGTCCTGATCGGGGGCCTTGATCTGATCAAGCAACACACGGATCAAGCGGCCCTCTTCACCGTTTTCATCATATTCGACCGGAATTTCTGTGGCCGCCCGAATGAGTTCGCGCAAAAGCGGGCTGACTTCCAGTACCATGCAGCGATCAGGCAGGTTTGCGGCGACGTCCCGACCGATATAAAGGTGGCGCGCACGGGTAAAGCCCGTGCAGGTCACGGCATGCTGGGTATGGGGTGGAACCCATACCGCGCGTTGTGGTGGGACAACCCACATGCCCGCCTCTGTCACCACGGTCATCGTTCCTTCAATCGCATATAGAAGCTGGTTCCAGTCATGGCTGTGCGCGGCAACATGATAGCCAGCGGGCATATCGCTTACCCTGACATAAACTGCGCGGGGTAATTCGCGTGGGCGGGGCACCTTGTTGTGGTGTTCCGGGCGTCCGTCAAAGGTATTGAGGATATGAACCATGGTGTGGTGAAGCTCAAAACTGTCTTTATTGCGATATATATTGTCAGATTACCGTAAGACAGACGCATCGGACAGGTTTAACTTGGTCGCATTCCAAAGCTCACAAGACGCGACGTGACGTGCGCCACCCATGCGGTCATGTCCCAGGAGAAGAAATGTCCAAGGAAATCATCCCGGAAGCCAGCAACCATGCAGCCCCACTTGGCGATACCGCCGACGCGGCCGCAGCACCGGTCTATAAAGGCTGGCGCAATCCAGAAGTCCTGCTGATCGTGATGGCGGCTGCCATGCCACTGTCGTTTTCGACATGGATGGCGCTTTTGAACAACTTTTCGGTCGAAATGGCCGATTTCACCGGGCGCGAGATTGGCATCCTGCAATCGCTTCGTGAAATCCCGGGTTTCCTTGCCTTTACCGCTATTTTTGTCCTGCTGGTTTTGCGTGAACAGACATTTGCTGTGCTGTCATTGCTGGTCCTTGGCATCGGTGTTGCCATATCGGGCTACTTCCCGACGGTGATCGGGCTTTATTGCACGACAGTCTTGATGTCGATTGGTTTTCATTACTTTGAAACCATGCAGCAGGCCTTGTCCCTGCAATGGGTGCGCAAGGATCGAACTGCAATGGTCATGGGGCGGCAGCTCTCGGCGAAGTCGATCTCGTCGCTGGTGATGTTTGGCATGGTCTGGGTGATGCTCGAAGTCTTTGCCGTTGAATATCGCTATGTCTACCTGTTCGGCGGGGCGTTGACGATCCTTGCAGCCCTGTTTGTCTGGGGGGCTTTCCCGAAATTCGCCGATGCCCATCCGCAAACCAAGAAGCTGATCCTGCGCAAACGTTATTGGCTTTACTATGCCCTGACCTTCATGAGCGGCGCACGTCGTCAAATCTTTACCGTCTTTGCCGGTTTTCTGATGGTCGAAAAGTTCGGATATGATGCGGCAACCATTACGCTGCTTTATCTGCTAAACCACGTGATCAACATGTTCCTCGCGCCAAAAATCGGCAAGATGATCGGCAAATGGGGCGAACGACGCGCTTTGGTCTTTGAATATGCGGGTCTGTTCATTGTTTTCGTATCCTACGCCTTTGTCGAAAACCACATTCTGGCCGGTGGTCTGTATGTGATTGACCATTTGTTCTTTGCCTTGGCGATTGCCATTAAAACCTATTTCCAGAAGATTGCCGACCCGGCGGATATTTCTTCGACTGCAGGTGTCAGCTTTACCATCAACCATATTGCGGCGGTCTTTATTCCGGCAGCCTTTGGATTGTTATGGCTGATTTCGCCGGGGGCGGTGTTCCTGGCGGGGGCTGGCATGGCGTTCGTGTCGCTGGTTCTGGCGCTGAATGTGCCGCATGACCCTGAGCCGGGGAACGAGGTTTTGCGGGGTTACAAGTCAACCGCAGCGCAGCCTGCTTGACTGGCATATGTATTCAAGAACGCAAACGCCTGTCCTGTGGGGCAGGCGTTTCTGTTTGTGTTTGCCGTAGCTTTTTCGCAAAATCTTCAAAACCCCGCCACTTGAACGGGATTAAAGTTTGATGGTTTCACGCATCAGCAGGGATACGAATTAATGGCATTTACTTACAAAAACATGATCCGGTTTACCGGAGTTTCACTGGCATTTGCACTGGCAAGCGGTACGGCACTGGCCGACAGCACCGTATCGCTGCGCATCCTTGAGACCACCGATATTCACACGCATTTGGTCAATTATGATTATTACCGCGACGGAGAGTCTGACACGGTCGGGCTGGCAAAGGTTGCAACCCTGCTGAAAACGGCGCGCGGCGAGGCGGAAAATGTTGTCTTCATCGACAATGGCGACCTCATTCAGGGCAATCCGCTTGGCGATTACATGGCCAAGGAACGCGGCCTGAAAAAGGGTGAAATCCATCCGGTTTTCAAGGCGATGAATTTGCTTGATTACGATGCTGCCAATATCGGCAACCACGAATTCAACTATGGGCTGGAGTTCCTCGACAACTCGATCGCAGGGGCAAATTTCCCTTATGTCAGCGCCAACGTCTTTGTCGATGATGGCGATGGCAATGCCGAGAATGACAAACCCTATTTCGACCCTTACGTGATCCTTGATCGTGAATTTACCGACAAGGATGGCAACGTTCACAAGGCCAAAGTCGGCGTGATCGGGTTCGTGCCGCCACAAATCATGCAATGGGACAAGGCCAATCTTGAAGGTCAGGTGATTTCCAGGGATATCGTCGAGATGGCCGAAAAGTATGTCCCGGAGATGCGCGAAAAGGGCGCGGATATTGTCATTGCCGTTCCGCATTCCGGCCTTTCGACCATGGCGCGCACCGGCATGGAAGAAAACGCCACCTATTATCTGTCAAAGGTCGACGGTATTGATGCGATCCTGTTTGGGCATGCGCATACGGTGTTCCCGTCTGACGCCTTTTCCGACCTCGAAGGTGTCGACCTTGCCAAGGGCACCATTAATGGTGTGGCAGCCGTCATGCCTGGCTTTTGGGGTAGCCATCTGGGTGTGATTGACCTGACGCTGAATGTGTCTGATTCCGGTGAATGGAGCGTGGTCGACAGCCTGTCTGAAGCCCGCGCAATTTATCAGCGCGAAGGCCGCACCGTGACCCCGCTGGTCGAAGCCGATCCCGAGATTGTCGCAGCGGTCAAGCAAGAGCACGAAGCCACCATTGCCTATATGCGCGAGGGTGTGGGGACGACATCTGCCCCGATCAACAGCTTCTTTGCGCTGGTGGCGGATGACCCGTCAATCCAGATCGTAACCAACGCGCAGAAATGGTATCTTGAGAAGATCCTGAATGGGTCGGAATATGACGGTATCCCGATCCTTTCGGCCGGTGCACCGTTCAAGGCCGGCGGGCGCGGTGGCCCGGACTATTTCACGGACATTCCCGAAGGCAAGATCGCGCTTAAAAACGTTGCTGATCTTTACATCTATCCGAACACGGTCCGTGCCGTGTTGCTTGATGGTGATCAAGTGCGCGAATGGCTCGAAATGTCGGCAGGGCAGTTCAATCAGATTGATCCAAACAGCAGTGAAGAGCAGATGCTGATCAATCCCGACTTTCCGACCTACAATTTTGATGTGATTGACGGCGTGACCTATCAGATCGATGTCACCAAGCCTGCGCGCTATAACAAGGCGGGCGAGGTCGTGAACCCGGAAAGTCACCGGATCATCAATCTGCAATTCGAAGGCGAAGCGGTCACTGAGGATCAACAATTCATTGTTGCGACCAACAATTACCGTGCTGGCGGTGGCGGGAATTTCCCGGCACTTGATGGATCGACCATCATTGTCGAAGCCCCGGACGAAAACCGTACGGTGCTGGCCAATTACATCCTGACGGAAAAGGCAATTGATCCCAAGGCTGATGGCAACTGGACCTTTGCCCCGATCGGTGAGGCGTCAAAGGTTACCTTTGTCACCAGCCCCAAGGCATCCGGTGCTGCCAATGCCCCGGCCAATATCAGCTTTGTGGGTGAAGATGCCGATGGCTTCGCGAAATATGTGCTGCAAAGCAAGTAAGGCAGAGATAAACCCAAAGCAAACAAAAGCCGCCCTGATGAAAGGGCGGCTTTTTGATTTTGTCCGAATGGTTTGAAACCGGGACCGGACTTATTTCTTCGCTGCGGCCTGAGGACCCTTTTGGTTCGGCCCCCCCTGTTGTGCAGGCGGATTATCTTCGCGCGGGTTTTTGCCGTTCAGATAGGCCTGCGCGCAATGCTCATCACAATAGGGTTTGCTAGGCACGATTTTTTTGCCACAGAAATGGAAGTCATCATCACCCGGATCACCAAACGGCCAGCGGCACATGCCCGGGCCCAGATCAAAGATCGAAATGCCTTTGGTCTGCTGTTTGGGGGCCGGTGCCTTTTTCTGTTCTGCTTCCTCGGCACGGCGCTGGATCGGGGACGGGCGTTTGGGCAGCCCAAGGCGATGTGCCTTGCCGACGACGGCATTCTTGCCAACGCCGAGTTCCTCTCCGATACGTGCCGTGGTCCAGCCCTGATTCCAGAGCGAGGTCAGCAATTCAATCTTTTCCGGCGTCCAGCTCATTTCGAGTATATTCCGTATATCTTTAACTGCCCGTCGGAGTATCCGTGGGCAAGGGCTTGTTGTTCTATGTCAAACAGGGGTAAAGAGGTATCCCCTAATATCGCGTAACGCAAGGGCCTTGGAGATTCGCATCCTGCTCCGAGCGCGCGAACAGGGCAATTTGCATGTTGAGGCCGTATTGTAAAGAGGGGATCGTGTTTTGACCTGGTTTTTCGTCGCCGTAGCGGTTTTTCTTGCGGGGCACATTATTCCGGGCATCCTGCGCGAAAGGCTTGTTCGGTGGGTCGGATATCGTACCTATATCTTTGGCTTTTCGGTCTTGTCGCTTTTCCTGTTTGGTTGGGTGATTCACGAAGTTCTCGTCGCGGAGTCGTTTTTCCTTTGGGGGTATCAACCCTGGCAAGCGCAGCTTCTTGTCATTGTAATGCTGCCTGCCTGTATTTTGTGGGCCAGCGCCATTCTTCAACCCTGTCCGTTGTCAATCGGACGAAAAACCGGATTTGACCCGGCCAGACCCGGGATCAACCGTTTTTGCCGCCATCCCTTGTTGCTGGGCATGATCATCTGGGGGATCGGGCACATGATCGCGAATGGGGATCTGGTTGCCGTGCTGTTCTTTGGCGGCAGTGCTGCGTTTGCCCTGATCGGGTTCTGGCGTATGGAGAAAATCCGTCTAAGGGCCGTTGCACCTGAACAACAGGCTGTTTGGCTTGGCGCGACCCGTCGCTTTGATCCGTC
>NZ_DBGS01000045.1:0-24765 GCF_002295455.1 Thalassospira sp. UBA848
TCATTTTCAAAAATCTCGACCCCGTCAAAGCCGGCAGCAGCAATGGCGTCGAGTTTTTCCTGAAGATCGCCCGACAGTGAAACTGTGGCAATTGAGGTCAGCATTTTTATCCCTCCGGGATGCATGTGGGGCACCGGCACATTCACAGAAGGATGCAGCAATCACGGGACTTGCCCCGCGCGCAGATCAATGCTGTGAACGGCGCCGATAGGTTTCGATATGGTCGGTCAGTTTGGCAATCGCGCCATCCAGATCCCGTGCAAGGGACAGCTCACAGATTTCGCGATGCTCATCGATGATTTCCTGGGCACGGAAACCATGGGTTTTGAGTTCGATCACCACATAACGGCGGAACTGATCGAAAATCTCGTGGTGCAGACGCATATGCAGGTTCGAGCCACAGGCCGAAATCAGCGCCTGATGAAATTCGCGGTCATACTGGCTCCAGCGAACGGTCAGTTCACGGCTGTCACGGTCAAGCATCTGCTTTTCAACAGCGGCAAGCTTGTGATGGGCGGCCGCAACCCGGGCTTCCCATTCCACATCACCATGCTTGATCGAGGCCGCCAGACCATCGCGCTCAAGCAAAAGCCGCATCGCGGTCAATTCCTTGAAATTGGATGGTGATGTTTCAACAACGCGGAAACCTTTCTGGCCCTCGACAACGACAAAGCCTGAAGCGACAAGACGGTTAAGCACTTCACGCAGCGTGTTGACCCCGACGCTATAACGTTCGCGCAGCGCCTCAAGCTTGAGCTTCACGCCCGGCTGCAATTCGCCATACAAAATGTCATCGCGAATTTCGTTGTAGACTGTCTCGGCAACGGTACTGCTGCTCATCGTCTTGGTCCCCTAGCCTGTCAATGCCTCGGGATAGGCATTGAAGTATTCGTCCCTTGCAGCGTCGGCATCTATCTCTGCCCCGCTGAAAACTTCAAATGCTTCAATACCCTGAAAGAAGAAGAGTTCAAAGCCGGTCATGACTTCAATGCCCGATTTGGCCGCGGCGCGCAGGAACGCGGTTTGAACCGGCGTATAGACCGCATCAAACGCCCATTTCTGTCCACCAAACAGATCGGCATCAAACGGACAGCCAGGATACTGGTTCATGCCAACCGGCGTGCAGTTGATCAAACCATCGGACGCGCGCACCGCGTCAGAAAGGTCATCTTCACCGACAAAGGCCGCATTGGCATTGGCCGCAACAAGGGTCGCGACCAGTTCCTCACCGCGCGATGTATCCTTGTCATGGATCAGGATTTTGTTCGCACCAAGCCCGCGCAGGCCAAAGGCCGTCGCAAGACCGACACCACCGGCACCCATCTGTAAAACCGTGCCCGGCTTGGCATCGCCGAACTGCCCCCGATAACCGCGCATGAAGCCGACAAAGTCGGTATTATCGCCGCGCCAGCCATCTTCGCGGAAGACAACGGTGTTCACCGAGCCCAAGGCTTCGGGCAGACGTTTGCGCGGCGTAATAAGTTTGCGCGCACTTGTTTTGTAAGGATGGGTCACATTAACCCCGGCATAGCCGGTTTCCGCACAGGTGGTCAGCTGCTTGATCAGATCAAAATTGTTGATCACATCACTGTCGAGGTATTCGTACGTGACATCCATACCGCACATACGGCCCAGCAATACGTGCAGTCGTGCCGACTGACTCCGTGAAATGCCTTTACCGATAAGACCGAGTTTCAACATGGACAGGTATCCTAAAATCCAAACAGTTCGGGCAGGAATGTAACGATGCCCGGAACAAAGGTGATGATCAGCAACACCATCAGTTCGACGATAAAGAACGGCATGATGGCGCGGATCATGCGTGCCATCCCGACACCGGCCACCGCGTCTGCAACGAACAGACACAGCCCCATCGGCGGCGTAATCAGGCCGATCATCAGGTTAAAGATCACAATGATCCCGAAATGGGTCGGATCAATGCCAAGGCTAAGCGCAATCGGGTGCAGGATCGGCACCAGCACCAGCATTGCGGCAATCCCCTCAAGCACCAGACCAACAGCGAGCAGCATCAGGTTGATCAGGATCAGGAAGGTGACCGGGCTGTCGACATACCCCAGAACGAACTTGCTGACGGTTTGCGGAATACCGGCAAAGGTCATGAACCAGTTTGCCGCAGCAACCGTTGCCATGATGATCAGGATGCTTGAAGAATCGCGCATCGCGCCTGCGAAAATTGCCGGCAGATCGCCCGGTTTCAGTTCGCGGAACACGAACAACCCAACAACCAGCGCATAGAACACCGCAAAGCTTGCCGCCTCGGTAGGCGTGACAATCCCCGCCAGGATCGACCCAATCACAAAGACCGGCATGAACAACGGAATAAGACCATTCCAGATGGCTTTGAGCTTCTCGCCCACATTCATGCGTTCGCGCGGTTTTGCGTGGTTTTTGACAAAGAACCGCACATAAACCGACAGCGCAAGCGCCAGCAAAACACCCGGCACAATCCCGGCAAGGAACAGGGCAGGCACAGAGACATTGGTGGTGATCAGCGCATAGATGATTACCGGGATACTGGGTGGAATGATCGGGCCGATCACCGATGACGCGGCGGTCAGGGCGGCGGCAAAATCGCGCGGATACCCTTCTTTTTCCATCGAGGGAATAAAGATACGGCCAATCGCGGATGTATCGGCAACCGCCGACCCCGAAAGACCGGCAAAGATCACGGAAGACCAGATGTTGACCTGCGCCAGACCGGCCTTGGCGTGCCCGACAAGCGCATTGGCCAGGTTGATCACGCGCGATGTGATGCCGCTGGCATTCATCAACTCGCCCGCCAGCACAAACAGCGGGATTGCCAGAATTGTGAAACTGTCCAGACCGGCAAAAATACGCTGCGGCAGAAGATCAAGGCCAAACGTGCCCGTACTGATATAGGCAACAAGGCCAAGCGCGATTGCAAATGCGACCGGCGCACCAATTGCAAGCAGGGTCAGAAGGGTAACACCGGTAATCATGCCTCACCCCGCGCAGAATTCTCTTTGAAGTACGAAGCAAGACGCAAGGCGGCTGCAATTACGAGGCAGACACCACCCACGGTGATGGCGATTTGCGCCCAATACATCTGAATGCCAATGCCCGAGGCAACAATACCCCCGCGCTTGGCGGCAAATATGTAGCCTGCATAGGCAAGGATACCGCCCAGAACCAGCGTCGCGGCATCAACAATGACTGCAAGCTTGCGGCGGATACGTGCGGGAATGGTATCAACTACAATGCTGAAGGTGATCTGGGTACCCTGCAGATAGGCATAGGCCACACCGAACATGCAGCCATAGATCATCGCGTATTTCGCGACTTCTTCGCTCCATTGCAGCGGGGAAGAAAACAGATAGCGGCTGACACTACCGGCAAAAACAACACCGAAGACAACGAGGATACTCAACCCCGAAAGCCCGGCGAGCAAACGCTTAAACGCATTTTCGGTGCGCTGCATGGGTTCCCCCGGATCACTCTGAAAATTATTATTATGCTTCTAAAAGCAAGTTAGCGGGAAAAAAGGGCAGGTCAGGTGCAAGGAGGAGCACCCGACCCGCCAAACACCGATTACATTGAAGCTTCGGCTTCGGAAACGGCAGTTTGCAGTTTTTCGATCCATGCAGCATCGATCTCACCCGAGAGCCATTCGATGACAGCTGGCTGTGCCGCGTCACGGAACATCTTGAGCTGTTCGGCGGTCGGGGTGGTTACTTCCATGCCTTCCTCTGCCAGTTTGGCAACGCCTTCGGCAGAGTTGAATTGCTGAACCGCACGGCCCACGTTCGATGCAACACCGGCTGCGCGACGCAGAAGCGCCTGATCAGCCTCCGAAAGGCTCTGATAGGTTGCTTCGTTGATAACAATGAAGTCGGTGCCGTATACATGACGATCAAGCGTCAGGTATTTCTGCATTTCATAGAACTTGTTGGCGTAGATCACACTGATCGGGTTTTCCTGACCGTCAACCGTACCAGTGGTCAGTGCAGTCGGAACTTCCGGCCACGGAATTGGGGTCGGGTCACCGCCAAGTGCCTTGACCATTTCCACGAACAGCGGAACGGTCATGACACGGATTTTCAGACCTTCCATGTCTTTCGGCTCGGCAATCGCGCGCTGGGAGTTGGTAAAGTTACGGAAACCGGTTTCGCCATAAGCCAGTGTGCGCAGGCCGGTTTTTTCCAGGCAGTGAGCCGCAAGCTCTTCACCGAAGTCACCATCCAGAACTTTCCACGCAACGTTGGCGTTCGGGAAAACATAAGGAATATCAAGAACAGCCGCTTCAGGGCAGACCTTGGAGAACGGACCGGAAACCATCGACATGGCAAGGGTACCGTCCTGGGTATTCTGCAGCAGATCGGTTTCACCGCCCAGCGCACCGGCCGGGAACAGTCCGACCTCAATACGGCCACCGGATTCTGCTTCGACAATGTTTTTAAAGACCTGTGACGCCGCACCTTTTTTCGAGGTGGTCCACTCTGCCGGGTCAACGTGGGCAAAGTTCAGGGTGACATCAGCTGCCTGCGCGGAAAACCCGAATGACGCAGCAGCAATGGATACGGCGCCAAACAGCGCACCTTTGGAGATCATCTTCATTACTTCCTCCCGATTAAAACGACATCCGCAGACCGAGGTTGCTTTTGACACTCTTGTTCTAAGCGGCCCTTGTTCGGAATTGGGATAATTTAAAAAACATAGGAGATTTTGTCAAACGTTCTATATTTTAGCCTAAAGTCGCAGATACCAAGGCTTTCAGACCAATCGCAATCAATCCGTGTCCGTACGTCAGCAGCGGATTTACCGTCAAATTCCTGACAAAAAGCGATGATTTAACATCTTTACGCTTGGGGGAGAGCTGCCTAAATTTCAAACCACAGAGAACTAAAACGGTGCTAAAGCCCGCGCGCACAATCGCTGCGGCCACAGGTACATCCGCCTGAGACAGCTTGCAAAACAGCTTGCAGCAAAACAGGATAATTGTGCTACTTTGGCAGTTAAATATTTCGATTCGCCCTCTGAAACGAAACCCTTTTCAAAGTGAACCCCGTGAACAGTGTAACCGGTCCCAAATCACCGCAACTTGCGAAAGTCGCTTCGCGCATTCTGGCAGGCAGCTTCCTGTTCGAGGATCTTGATCCCGAACTGCTTGAACAGCTTTCAAACCAGGCAACCGTGCGACGACTGGAAGATGGGCAGTTGCTGTTTGAAAAGGGTGCACCGGCAGACGGCCTTTACGCGGTCGAGGCGGGCAAGGTTCGCATTTCCTCTGTGTCGGAAACCGGCAAGGAAATCGTCCTTAATGTTCTTGCACCCGGTGCTGTCTTTGGCGAAATCGCATTGCTTGACGGGGAACCCCGCACCGCAACCGCGCGGGCGGTTGGCCCGACCCGGACCCTGTTTATATCGCGCGACGATTTCTTTGAAATCTTTGACCGCGAAGCACCGCTGCGCCGTCACATCACGGCCCTTCTGTGCCGTCGCCTGCGCTGGGTCAGTGACCTGCTTGAAGATGCCAACTTCCTGGATCTGACGGCACGCCTGATCAAGCGCATCCTGTGGCTGGCCGAACGCCATGGCGGCCCGGACCCCGAAGGCATCCGAATTGCCCTGCCCTTGTCACAACAGGAACTTGGACTGATGCTGGGTGTCACGCGTGAAGCGGTGAACAAGAAACTGCGTGAACTTGAAAAACAGGGGATGATCACGCGCCGTGATGGTCGTCTGGTCATCAAGGACAGCGAAGGGCTGAAACAACTTCTTGCTGATGCCGTCAAAAACTGAACCTTCGGATTCGATCTTTGAACGTCTTGTTGCCCGCGAAGAAAAGCGCGGGCTGATCCTTGTCGCCTTTCTGCGCATCTGCCTGCTGGCATTTATCCTGCTGCTGTTTAGCAAACCCGATTCCCCGACCGGCAAGCTTTATACCCTGCTTGAGGTTCTCGCCTGGTTCGTTCCCGGCGTATTCGTCCAGCTCTTCGTCGCCTTTCGTGGCGACAAGTCATACTGGATGATTTATCTGCTGGCGGTGATTGATGCGGTCCTGATCGTCTATGTCTCGGTCGTGCCCGATCCGCTCAATCCATTGCTGGAACAACCGGCCTGGCTGTATGGCTTTGTCGTTCGCGACCGTGGCGTGGTCTTTTCCATGATCATGATGGCGATCATCATCATGACCTTTTCACCGCGCCTGATCCTGTGGTTTGGCTTCTGGCTGTTTGTATCTTGGTGCGGGGCGATCTGGTGGTTGATGACCCGGCCCGGCGTTATCGTCTCCCAGCATTTCGGCGATGAATGGAACCCGACCCAGCAGGAAATTATCGATACCTATAACCTGCCCGAATTTGTCGATATTTCCGCCTTGGCCGAACAGGTGATCATTGTCATCGTCTTTACCCTGGCCTGTGCGGTGATGGTTTCGCGTTTGCGGGTTCTGATCAACCAGTCGGCGGCATCCGAACGCGCGCATGGCAATCTGGCCCGCTATTTCCCGACGGTCCTTGCCGATCAGCTGGCTGATCGTGACGAACCGGTGCGCGTGGGTGAGCGGCGCGAATGCGTCATTCTGTTTGCCGATGTTATTGGCTTTTCACGCTTTGCCGAAAAGCGTGATCCACAGGAAGTCATGCGCTTTCTCAACCAGTTCCATTATATCGCCACATCGCAAATCGGGGCCTATGGCGGGATTGTCGAAAAATATATCGGTGATGCCGTGATGGCGAGTTTCGCTGCCTTTGATGATCTCGAACATCCTGCTGCCAACGCCTATTGTGCCGCACAGGCCATCATCGCCCAGGTCGCCGAATGGCAGGCAGAAGATCCGGCCAACGGTGGCGCGCCGCTTGAAATCGGCGTGGGTCTTAATTTCGGTCCGGCGGTTGTTGGCGATATCGGCCAGCGCGAAGCTGTGACACCTGCCGTGATCGGGGCGACGGTTAATCTGGCTGCCCGTCTTGAAAAGGCCACCCGCGAACTTGGCAGCGATGCGGTCCTGAGCGAACAATTCGCCAACCGCCTGCACAGCGAAGTGCCTGTCGCTGCCCCAACCCTGCTGGCGCGCTATGGGCAGACGCAAACAATTCAGGTCAAAGGATTTAGCGAACCCGTCAGAGTGTTCTTTAACAACTGCTAAATAAACGGGCGATAGAATGCTGCCTGGTCTGCCAAACCCTTGAATATCGGGCATACCAATCCAAAATGCTTTGATAACTTCTGACGCAGCATGAAAACGGATCAGCAGGAGGACGCGATGGCGACCACGACAGGCCCGAATACCACGACCACGGATGCCGTGCCGTCCGCCGTCAAACTGACCACCCTTTTTGGCGAACGGGAATTTGTCTGGGACAAGGCGATATACTTCCCGGCCGGGCTTAAGGGGTTTCCTGATCACAATGTTTTCGCCCTTGCCAGCTTCCCCGGAGAAAGCGGCAATGCCTTCCTTTTGATGCAATGCCTGACCGAACCGGAACTGGCCTTTATTGTCGCGCCCTATAACCTTGAAAGCGACACCATCCGGCCAGAACATCTTGAACAGGCCTTTGCCATTCATGGCATCAAGAAGAACGATGGCGCAGTGTTGCTGATCGTTACCCTGCACAAACCCGATGACGGGCCGGTCAGCATGTCGGTCAACCTTCGCGCCCCGATCATTATTGATACCGGTCGCCAAGCCGCCTATCAGCATCACCTGCCCGAAGCTGGCGGCTATTCCTTCCATCACGAGCTTGGCTGATCCGTCGTCTTTCTTTGTGACATTCTGCCCCATTGCACGTGCCAATAGCCGCACGTCAAACCGTATGCCATGCGTGCGGCCTGCCCTTGCCCGATTCTTCAAATCGTCGCCACATGTCCTTGATCCTGCCACTTTTTCAAGCAAAAGTAGCAGGATTGAAGCAGAACTTTGCATGCCACCATAAAAAGGGATCGGGAATGTCCGCAGCATTGCGCAATCGTTTCGCACTGGCCGCTTTGTTGGGCTCGGCGGTGTTTTTCGGGCCGGATATCGAAGCTGCCCGCGCACAGGGCCCCTCGGTTGATCTGTCCGCAGATGACCGTACCAACCTGCAGCTCACCGTTTATCCGGGCAATCTTTCGCTGATTGCCGAACAACGCGACGTATCCATCCCCGAAGGCCAAAGCACCCTTCGCATTGATGGCCTGCCACGCACCATCATGAATGATTCCTTCCTGCTTGGCAGCGCAAGGGACGCCGATCTTGTCTGGATGTCCCTGCGTAACCGCACGAACGGTTCCAACGTCCTTGATGACCTGCTGCGCGATCAGATCGGCAAGACCGTCACCATTCGTCGTGACGATGACCTGATCGACGGCACGCTGGTCGCGGTGACCCATGTGGCCCTGGCGCAAACCGATGCCGGGATTGAACGGGTGCCGCTTGATCAGGTGATTATTTCCGACTTGCCTGATGACTTCACCACCACGCCCACCCTTGATGCGGACATCGCCACCAGTGCCCCGCTGGATCATGTTTCCATGGCATACCTTCTGGGCGGCATTGGCTGGAATACATCCTATACCGCCTATTATGACCGCGGGGAAAACACGCTCAAACTCACTGCAATTGCCCAGGTGATGAACGCATCGGGTAGCGACTATAACAACGCCAGCCTGCGTCTGGTTGCGGGTGACCCGAACCACGTTCATCAGCCCCAGATGGTCAAGGCTGCGCGGACCGAAATGATGATGTCGGCCATGGCTGATGGTGGCGCACCGTCCAATGAAGAACCGGACCGCGCAAGTTTCGAAAACCTGCATGTTTATGGTCCGTTTGACGGTCTTTCGATGCAGGATGGCGATACGGTGATTTTACCGCTGCTTGACCCACAGGTCTTGCCGGTCAAACGCCACGCGATTTTTACCGCATCCAGCAACGCCTATAATATGGGTCAGAACGGCTCTGAGACGTTCGTACGCCCGGATCTTGAAATCGAGATTACCAATACGGGCGGCACAGATGCCAAAAGCCCATGGCCAGATGGCATCGTGCGCATCTATGCCAAAACCCCGGCAGGTGATACCGGCTATCTGTCCGAGGACATGATTTCACTCACCCCGGTTGGGCGCGATGCGACCCTGCGTCTGGGCAAGGCAAGCGACCTGACAGGCACGCGCAATGTCACATCCCTTGACCGCAAAGCGCGTCCGAACCTGCCAGACGAGGTCAAAGCCGATCTCGCATGGACCATCAGCAACACCAGTGATCGTGCAGAAACCATCACCATCCGCGAACATCTGCCTGTTGACTGGAAAGTTACCGCCGAAAGCCACAAGCACGACCGTCCGCAACCCGGACAGGTCAGTTGGGAAATCGACGTTCCGGCAAACAGTGACGTCACCCTGACATGGTCGGTGGCCAGCACCCGCTGATCCCACCAAACAGGCCCCTTCAACAGAACGACCACATGGAAAAGAACCTTGTCCGTGTGGTCGTTTTGCTTTGCGCGGTGCTGTTACGGCTTGCCGCGCGCACCATAAAATGCCTTTGCCAACGGCAACAACACGCCCGCATTTGGCAACTGGTCGGTCCGGCTGCACAGATCGGCATATATAAAGATCAGCTTGGTCAGCAGGATAAAGGCATCCTGATTGCGCATCCCGGCAAAGGTGCCAAGCACTTCAACCGCATCGCTGGCCGCATCGCGCGCCAGATCAAGCTTGCCCGCCCCTTGCAGGGCCAGAACAAGGGCCGCCAGGGAATAACCAAGATCAAGGCGTTCACTGTCGTCTCTGCGCCCGACACAATTGCGCAACCGGTCCTGTCGCAATTCGACCGCCTGACAGGCAGCATCAACCGCCCAGTCCCATTCGCCCGCCTCGATCTCAAGCGCTGCGCGGTTGTTAAGACTAAGCGCAAGCCCCGCCACCGCTGCATCGCGCGCAGTCGGCAAATGAAAAGAGAAAATTTCATCCGCAGCATCAAACAGCTTCAATGCCGCTTCTCGTTCTTCGCGGGTATGGTTGCTGGCCATTTCAAGATAAAGTCGCGCGACCGCAAGCGAGTTGGGATCGGTCTGTTCAAGATAGGACAAGCGCAACGCATATTCTTCGTCCGTATTGTCCGTCATCCTGATCCCGCCACCTCGTTTTCACATGTCAAAGGCCCGCCCGGCCGTGCAGAGAAAAGACGTTTGGCAACCCCACCTTGTGAAGGACGGTCATTCAGCGATAAGCTGTTTCCCTTCGTTTGGCAGACTGCTAGACAATCGGGATCAGAGTTGCCCCAAAATCCGGAAAATTGCCCCAGATGAGCACATCCAGCGAAACCCTGCGCGCCCTTTACGGCACATGGCGTCTTGCCCGTGGCGACGAACAAGGTCTTGGATTTTTTAATTTTTCAATCGAAGGCTTCTGGCGCTCATTTCTGGCGGCCGCCATTGTGTTTCCGGCCTTTGTCCTGTTGCGCTGGAACGATATTTTCGATGCCCCGGAAGATTTCCCGGCCATCCGCTACATGCTGGTTGAAAGCATCGCCTATGTCATCAAATGGGTCGCCTTCCCGCTGATCATGTTCCACGTCATTCCAATGCTGGGGCGTGCGGAACGCTATATCGCGTTTATCACGGTTTATAACTGGGCAAGCGTGCTGCAGATGGGGCTTTATCTGGCGGCTTTGATGCTGGGTGTTTTGTTCCCGTCGCTGGGGGCCGGTGGTTTTGTCTTTATCGCGGTGATCGCGACACTGGTTTATGGCGTCTATATCGCCAAGCTGACCCTGTCGGTCCCGATCCCGACCGCCAGCACCATTGTTCTTGCCGATTTCCTGCTGTCGCTGGTGATCACATCCATCGGTATCCGTCTGGCCGTCGGGCAGCTATTCTAGGACAACTTAAAAACAAAACCGCTTCAGGGAGAAACACACGATGAAACCCGTTCTTGCCGTCACCCGCCGACTGCCTGATGCCGTTGCAAAGCGCGCTGCTGAAAGTTACGACATCCGCACCCAGGAAGATGACGATCCCCTGACCCGTGCTGAAATCCTGGCCCTGTGTCATGGCGCGGATGCCGCCCTTGTTTCGGTGGGCGATCCGATTGATGCCGAGTTTTTTGATCATCTTTCCGACAGCGTGAAAATCATCGCCACCTTCTCGGTCGGGACCGATCATATCGATCTGGCAGCCGCCAGGAAAAAGGGCGTGATCATCGGCAATACGCCGGGTGTCCTGACCGATGCCACCGCCGATATTGCCTGGCTTCTGATCCTTGGGGCTGCCCGCCGTGCCAGCGAGGGGGAGGCAGAAGTCCGCAACGCCACCTGGTCAAGCTGGCGTCCGACCCATCTGATGGGCACACAAGTGACAGGCAAGAAACTGGGCATCGTTGGCATGGGTCGCATTGGTCAGGCGGTCGCCAAACGCGCGCGCGGCTTTGATATGGACATCCATTATTACAACCGCCGCCAATTGCCTGCTGATCAGGAAATGGGTGCGACCTATCACGACAGCATCGACGGCCTTTTGCCCCATTGTGATTTCCTGTCGCTGCATTGCCCGTCCACGCCCGAAACGCGCGGCATGGTCAATTCGGATTTCATCGCCAAGCTGCCCGATGGCGCGATCATCGTGAACACCGCGCGCGGCGATGTCGTCAACGATCAGGACCTGATTGCCGCGCTCAAATCGGGCAAACTGACGGCAGCCGGGCTAGATGTGTTCGCGGGTGAGCCGAACATCGAACCGGCCTATCGCGACCTTGCCAACACCTTCCTGCTGCCGCATCTGGGTTCAGCCACGGTTGAGACCCGCAACGCCATGGGCTTCCGCGCACTTGATAACATCGATGCCTTTGTGGCCGGCAAGGACGTGCCGTTTACGGTCTGAACCGCGCGACGATCAGGCCAGCAAAACAAAAGGCGCCAAACGGCGCCTTTTTTCGTATCAGGGTGATGTTCGTTCGCCTTAACCCAGATCGCTTTCCTCGCCCGCGGGCAGGATGCAGGCGATTTCGCGGCCATCGCGGCTGATCTTGACGCGCCCGCCATGGATTTCGACCACGGCGCGCACCATAGCCATGCCAAGCGCACGGCGGGCCGATGGGGACTCGCCATCGCGCAGGCCTTCAAACAGCATCGGTTGCGGCGCTTCGTCCGACAGCGAGATTGAAATTTCGATATCCTCGCCCCGGCGGCGCGCAATCACGGAAACCTCGCTGCCTTCGGGGGCGGTGCGCAGCACGTTGGTCACCAGAATGAACAAGGCCTGTTTCAGGCGACGTTCATCGGCCACCATCCAGCCGATCTGACGGGAACAATAAAGACGCAGCGATACATTAAGTTCCGCCAGTCGGGCCCTTGTCAGTGCTTCGAGCGAGCGCAGCAAACGACGTGGATCAACGGTATCAAGCTCAAGTGCGACCTGCCCCGATCCAAGGGTTGCCAGATCGCGCATATCATCGACCAGCGCCAGCATGCTTTGGGCTTCGGTACGGATGGTTTCAACCGATCGCGCCACATTGCCGGTCAGATGCGGGATCAAACGATCAGATTCGCCATTGATGTGATCAAGCGGCTTGGTCAGTTCACGCGATACGGTCGAAATGAAGTCCGACTTCATCTGGTCGGCAGTGCGCAGTGCCTCGTTGCGTTCACGCAGCGCGCGTTCAACCCGGATGGTATCAGTCACATCGATATAGGACATCATCACCGCACCATCAGGCAGCGGCACGATGGCAAAATCAACGATCGAATTGTCTGCACGTTCCAGGCGGCCATTCATCGGCTCATGGTTGGTGATGCGTGCGACCATGCGGTTCTTGAACTTTTCCCAGTCATCGCGTTCGCGCCAGTAATCCTTGGATTTCTCGACCACGTCGCCCAAATGCGGGGAGGCATCCAGGAATGTGCTTTCAAGCCCCCAAAGATCGGCAAAGCCATGGTTATACAGCCGCAACCGGCCATCGCCACTGATCACGCCAACTGCTTCATGCAGGCTTTCAAGCGTTTCACGCTGAACCGCAATCAGGGTGTTATAGGAGCTTTCCAGAACCAGCTTGTCGGTGACATCCTCATAGACAAACATCAGCCCGCCAAACGGATGGGGCGAGATAAAGCGACGCAAGGTCATGCCATTGGGCAGATGCATCAGGTCTTCTTCAGGTTTGAGAAGATCGGTGAAACGCTGGTTTTCGGTATTGCGGAACTGGGTGAAATCGGTGACTTCCGGCAGTTTGCGTTCATCGCGCAAACGCCGCAAAACATCATCATGGGTCGGCTCGGTCCAGAGCCATTCGTCATCAAGGTCCCAAAGCTTGGTAAACGCGGTGTTAAAGAAGATAAGCCCCTTGTCCCCGCCATAAACCGCAATCGCCGTCCCAAGGTTTTCAAGCACCTCGGCATGGGCGCGAATATGGCGTGACAGATCAGACTGCAGTTCTTCGACCGGGGTGCAATCAATCGCAAACCCGATCAGACCATCGGGTTCATCCCCACCACCAGCCGGCATTTCGGTAATGCGCAACAATTTGCGATCACCGCGAATGACGACATGGAAATCACGTGTCAGGCTTTCATTATTGCGCTGAACCGATGCCGCCAATGACCGCCCGTGATCGGGGATCACACCCGCGCCGATTTCGGCTTGTGTCGCCAGGGCATCTTCGATGGTTTGCTGTTCGACCGCATCGGCATAGGCGATGTTGCAATCAATCAGGCGAAGCTCACCATCACGACGCCAGACCGGGAAGGGCAGGCTGTCAAGCAACTGGCGCAGGCCCGATACTTCGTGTTTCAGCAGTTGGAAATCGCCAAACTGGTTTTCGCGTTCGCGCGAATGACGCGTTTCATCACGGAACCACAAACCATGGGCCAGCACATCCGATGACCGATCCTTGCGCGCGGCCATGCCGGTCACATGGAATTTGCGTTCATCAATGGTCGTTACCCAAAGCTCAAACCTGTCATGACCTGATTTAAGGTTACGCACCCGTTCTTTTAGCGCATCGGCATCGTCGTCACGCAGAAGGTCGAGCAGATCGGGAAAACGCCCGTCATGCCCCAGTTGAAAGGCCCGTTTAAGCGACGGACTGGCACCTTCGGCAAAGCCATGGTGACTCCAGTAATAAACCGGGTCAGGACCAGCAAACAAAAGCTGGGTGAAAAGCTCGGTCTCACCGGCCAGTTCATGTTCGTGATCTTCGACTTCTTCAAGATGGCGGCGCATGCGTAACGACAACCGCCAACCAACCCATCCGGCAATCGCCGCGCCACCGACAGCCGCCAGTCCAACCACAAGCCAGTCGCGATCACTTAGGCCTGCAAGGCTTCCGAAAATCGTCGCACCAATGCCATCCGCCTGGGCCAAAGCGGGCGCAGTACCCTCTCCGGCATTTGTTGCGGTATTGAGGCGGAATTTTTCCTGGGCCTGAACGGTTACCGACAGACCAAACGTCGCCACCATCGCACCCGTGCTGCGCCAAAAGGCCGGACGCGACAAATCAGACAGTCTGCGCATGATCGCCACTGTCTTTTTGCCTGCGCGAAGCTGTGTGGATGCCTGTTCGGATGCTCGCCGTGTCACGTGTTGTTAACCGTTTGTGTTTATGAGCTATTATTATGGTGAAAACGTCGTGCTTTTACCACCGTTTCACATCATCACGGCAACAGGCTTGTCGGATGGCGTGTTTCATGGCGAAATCTTCGGCTCAAAACTCATTCACATGGCCAGTGATTCCGTTTATGTCTGCGGGACACACATTCTCAACCGAGCACATCAACCATTCCTAAAATGAGCCCAAAACCGCAGTTAGATCTTTTTGCCCAGCGCGCAGAGCCCAAGCAGGCCGCGCCACAAAAGGACTCTGCCGCGCTCAAGGCGGCGGCAAAACCGGCCGCGGAAATCGGCGATCTGTTTGATACCAATTTCAATGCCGCTGACATTGCCGAATGGGAACTGCTGTTTCGCGATGTGCCGCAATATAACTATCATTTCAAACGCGCCCAGATCGCCTCGGCCTTTGACCGACCCTTGCACAAGAAACTGATCGCATCCCCCGCCTTTGAGCGGTTGCGCGAAATCTCGTTTCTAGGTGCCATTGATTATCTGTTCCACCCCAATGGACGCCCGGCCAATATCCGTCATTCCCGTTATGACCACACGATTGGCGTGGCATTGCTGTCGCAACGCTATTGCCGACTGATGGGGTTATCGGATGCCGATTGCGATCTTCTGGGGGCGGCGGCCCTTTTGCATGATATCGGCCATGGCCCGTTTTCCCATACGCTGGAACCGGAATTTGCAAGGCGCTTTAACCGCAACCACCATCAACTGACCAATCAGATCATCACCGGCGAGGTCGATCTGGACCTGTCGGTCAATCATCTGCTGGTCAAGCATGGTGTCGACCCGGATGAAGTGATCGCCCTTCTGTCGAAAAAGTCCGATCATCCGCATGCCGCCCTGTTTGCCGGTCCGGTCAATATCGACACGCTGGAGGGCATCAGTCGCACCAAGACCTATGTCCATCCCAACCATGTGCATTGCCACCCGCGCCTGTTGCTTGAAGCCGCCGTCAAGCTGGACGCAGAATCGCTTAAGCGCCTGGACAAGTTCTGGCAGCTGAAAGAAGACATCTATCGCAATTTCATCTTTGGTCCGATGTGTTTTGCCACCGACCATCTGTGCCGCGAATTTGTTGTCAAAAATGCACCGGACTTTGCCGCCGATGATTTCCTGCTGACCGAAAAGGCGTTCCTGAACAGCCACCCGGCCTTCAAGAAATTCCTGCATAGTCTTAAAAACCGGATTGAGCTTGATGGCGTTGCCGACGCGGTCGACCATCAGATGAGCGCATCTGCCAGCACCCTTGATCTGCACGAGGCCAAGGTGCCCCGGCGCGAATTTCACATCAACAAGGATGTCGAAGTCCGCTGCTTTGCCGATCTGTCAAAACGCTATTACGAGGAAAAGCATTCCTTCCTGCGGCGCGTCGGCAGCCTGACCGACCCGGCCCAGCAGGCCGCAGCCGCCAGCCTGTTCGACTAACGCGATAACACCGGTGATCGGTGCAACTTTGGTCCGGATGGCACAGAAGCCCGGATTACAGCGATACTCAAACAGATCCTGATAAACGCCCTTTTAATCTTTAAAGGTTAGGGAATGATCAGGTCAGGCCGTTTTCAACGAGTCGCAGCAAGGAACAAATCCGATCTTGTTACCGCAAACCATCGCAACCAATCAGCACTACTCAGCCACACGTCTGGCCGAGATGCGCGACGCGTTGGGCAAAAGCCTGTCGGGCGATACATTTTGCGTGGTGGTGACCGGCTCCTATGGGCGCCACGAGGCATCCGATCAATCCGATCTGG
Source organism: Thalassospira sp. UBA848 (assembly GCF_002295455.1). Classification (NCBI taxonomy): domain Bacteria; kingdom Pseudomonadati; phylum Pseudomonadota; class Alphaproteobacteria; order Rhodospirillales; family Thalassospiraceae; genus Thalassospira; species Thalassospira sp. UBA848. Next base: position 16,319 of record NZ_DBGS01000045.1, read on the forward strand.
ATTACTTCATCATCGGCCGCGAAGCCGAACGCAGTCAGGCCCCGCACCAACAGGTTGCCGATATCCTTGGCAAGATGGTCACCAAGAAACCGGCGGTGAACGGTCCGTTTTCGTCCTATATAACGGCCGAGGAACTGGTAAATCGCATCGGGCTTGATGGCGATACAAACTCGATCACCACGCGACGGCTGCTGTTTTTGCTGGAATGTGAGTGGCTCTATAACGAGGCGGGCAAACGCAAGTTCTTCGACGATCTGATCGCCAATTACGTCACAAGTTCCGTGACGCGCGATTCCATCGCGCGTTTCCTGGTCAATGACGTGATCCGTTATTACCGCACCATCAGTGTCGATTTTGAAATCAAGACCCGCGAAGGCGACGCCAGCAAGGCATGGGCACCCCGGCGGCTGAAACTGGTTTTTTCGCGCAAGATGCTTTATTTCGGCGGCATTATCGCAGCAGCTGAAACCGCAGGCCGCGATTATGCAGGTAAACGTGAAAAGCTGTCGGAACTTTTACAGCTTCCGCCCATCACGCGCCTGCAAACCGTATTTGGTGAAAAAAGCCTGCCTGCGCTGGAACTTTATGACCGTTTCCTGCGCGAACTTTCCGATCCTGAAGTCCGTGCACGCCTTGATGGCGTCGGACCACATGATCGCAATGACGCCGAACTGCGATCGCTCCTCGATGCTGGCAAGGGCTTCTCGCGTGAGCTGATCAAATTGCTCAATGACCGCTATGGCCCGGATCATCCGATCCACGAAGCGCTGTTGATGTGATCATCAAGCCCGCCGAAACGCCTGATCAGGACGGCCGTGACCTTTCGGTGATGTGCTTGAAATAGTTTTCCCGATCAAGGTCATGAACCTCGACGGTGAACTGCACCTGATAATCGCCAACCAGCCATTCCAGCCGGTCAATCAGGGCGGCAAGGGCGGCCTCACCCGTGGCAAATTTCACTGTATTGATCCGCCCGGACAAAAGCCGGATATCGAGATGGACCATGGCGTTTCTGGCATCGCCATCCCCGATCACGACATTCTCCAGTGGCGTAATCCGGGTCTTGAAGGAATCCAGATCCGCATCGGCTTCGCGGGCAATCACGTAATGCAGATCAACCGCAAGCTTGGATAATTCATCCTTGATCGGCAGTTGGGCAGAATACTCGATTTCGAGCTGGGGCATGATGGCCATCCATCTAACTGGTTTGAATTTTTCTAACAATTTGCAGTGTATCTGCATACAAAAAAAGCCGGCCCGCAGACGCGGACCGGCTTTGATACAAATCGGCAGATGCCAATTAGTAGCGGTAATGTTCCGGCTTGAACGGACCCGCCTGCGGCACACCGATATACTCGGCCTGCTCGGACGAAAGCTGGGTCAGTTTCACACCAAGACGTTCCAGATGCAGGGCTGCAACTTTCTCATCAAGGTGTTTGGGCAGGACATAAACCTTGTTTTCGTAGTTCGCGTGGTTTTTCCACAGTTCGATCTGGGCCAGCACCTGGTTGGTGAAGGATGCCGACATCACGAAGCTCGGGTGACCGGTTGCGCAACCAAGGTTGACCAGACGACCTTCGGCCAGAACGATCAGGCGTTTGCCATCCGGGAACTCGACTTCGTCAACCTGCGGCTTGACGTTGTCCCACTTGTAGTTCTTGAGCGAACCAATCTGGATTTCGGAATCGAAGTGACCGATGTTGCAAACGATTGCGCGGTCTTTCATCGCACGCATGTGGTCAAGCGTGATGATGTCGATGTTACCGGTGGTGGTCACAAAGATGTCGCCAACCGGAGCTGCGTCTTCCATGGTGGTGACTTCGTAACCTTCCATCGCGGCCTGCAGGGCGCAGATCGGATCGATTTCGGTCACAAGAACACGTGCACCCTGGCTGCGCATGGACGCGGCCGAACCTTTACCCACGTCACCGAAACCGGCAACAACAGCGACCTTGCCGGCAACCATCACGTCGGTTGCGCGCTTGATGCCATCAACCAGGCTTTCACGGCAGCCATACAGGTTGTCGAATTTCGACTTGGTGACCGAGTCATTGACGTTGATCGCCGGGACCTTGAGCGTGCCTTTTTTCGCCATTTCATAGAGGCGGTGCACACCGGTGGTGGTTTCTTCCGACAGACCTTTGATGTCTTCGAGAAGTTCCGGATATTTTTCGTGGATCAGCTGGGTTACGTCGCCGCCATCATCAAGGATCAGGTTCGGCTTCCAGCCGTCCGGACCCGCGATGGTCTGCTCGATGCACCACCAGAATTCTTCCTCGGTCTCGCCTTTCCAGGCAAATACCGGGATCTCAGCAGCAGCCATCGCCGCAGCAGCCTGATCCTGGGTCGAGAAGATGTTGCACGAAGACCAGCGAACTTCCGCGCCAAGGGCCGTCAGGGTCTCGATCAGAACTGCGGTCTGAATGGTCATGTGCAGGCAGCCGACGATGCGTGCGCCAGCCAGCGGTTTTGCATTGCCATATTCTTCGCGCAGCGCCATCAGGCCCGGCATTTCGGTTTCGGCAATCGCGATTTCCTTGCGGCCCCAACCGGCCAGCGAGATGTCCGCGACCTTGTAATCGGTAAAGTTCGACATGTTGTCTCCAATCAAACAGGAATGGCGCATCCGCATGGGACTCTGTCCCGCCGATACGCCGATAAATTCTGTTGCGGTCCTATCCGCGACCGCGATAGGACACATATAAAGATATCTTTATATCGTTTTCAAGTTCTTTTTTGTGTGAATTTGTGTCCTGCACAAATTCTGACCGGTGCATCCCCCGTCACACCTTGCAATCCGGGGCATCTTGACCACGGACGACAAGGACACAAAGAGCCCGGAACTCCCCCTATGTTGGGATGTGTCAAGGTGACGGCAAGCTATGGCTGGCGGGATTTGTCAGGCGAGATCGTTAAAATCATCAAGCATCATGGCAATGCGCGCGGAGTCCCACTGTTCCATAACGCGGTTGGCCTGATGTTCGGAATTGCGGCTATCAAGGCGACGCAAGCGTTGCTTGACCAACAACAGATTGACCGGCGACATCGAAAGATTGCGCAAGCCAAACCCGATAAACAGCGGCACATAGCGCGGATCACCGGCCATCTCGCCGCAGACACTGACCGGAATATTGCGTTCGCCCGCCACCCGGATCACATCACGGATCAGGCGTAAAACAGCGGGATGCAGCGGATCAAACAATCCCGCCACCTGATCATCGGTCCGGTCAATCGCCAGCGTATATTGCGTCAGGTCATTGGTGCCAATCGCAAAGAAATCGCTATCGCGCGCCAGCGTATCCACCGCAATGGCTGCTGCCGGAATTTCGATCATCGCGCCTAGGGGCGGCAGGGTTTCGGGGATCGGGTGACCATCCTTGCGCAGGCGCTTGGCCACGGCCTCGTAGACCTGACGGGCACGGGTCATTTCATGCACGCTCACCACCATCGGGATCAGAACCCGGACCGGACCATGCAGGGATGCACGCAGGATGGCGGCAAACTGGGCTTCAAGCAGTTCGGTTTTGCGCAAGGACAAACGGATGCCACGCAAACCGAGCGCCGGATTCGGGCCGGACCCGATTTCGCTCTGAAGGGCGACGGCCAGCTTTTCACCGCCGATATCAAGGGTGCGGATGGTGACGGGTTTGCCATCCATGCGTTTGACGATGTCGGCCAGTTCTTCGTATTGCTCGTCCTCGTCTGGCAGATAGTCCTTGTTCATGAACATGAACTCGCTGCGCAACAGCCCGATGCCAGCCGCCCCGTTTTCCAGTGCTGCCGACAGCTCAATGGGCAATTCGATATTGGCATGCAGATCGATATCAATCCCGTCGCGCGTGGCGGATGGCACGTCGCGCAAGCTTGCCAGCTTTTCACGCGCCGCCAGCCAATCCGCACGGCGCTGGGTATAATGTTCGATATCGGCATCGGTCGGCGCAATGATCACTTCACCGCGCCCGCCATCGACAATGATCTGGTCACCACCACGCACACCGCGAATGATATCGGTCGCCCCCAGAACCGCAGGAATACCAAGCGAACGGGCCATAATCGCCGTGTGGCCCTCAGCCCCGCCAAGGGCCGTGACAAAGGCCGTCACCTGGCCCGGTTCAAAGCGCGCCATGTCGGCCGGGCTGACATCCTCGGCAATCAGGATGGAGCCGCTTGGCGCCTTGTCGACGACGCGGTCGGTTTCCCCCATCAGACAGCGCATCAGGCGCAAGCCAACCTCGCGAATGTCGGTCGCACGCGCCGCGATATAGCTGTCATCCATGCCGGAAAACTGTTCGGCAATGGCATCGATCACTTCATTGACCGCATGTACGGCATTGAGTTTTTTGGAAACGATCAGTTCTTCGGCACCACGCACAAGACGCGATTGCGTCAGCATGTGGATATAGGCATCCAGCAGAAAGCCAAGTTCCTCGGATGCGGCACTTTCCTTGGCCGATGATTGGGATTTCAGGCGTTTGAGCTGATCAATGCTTTCGGCAACACCATCATGAAGGCGTTTGCACTCGTCCTGAACGGCATCCGGGGCAATCGGCTTGCGACTGACATGAACGATCTGGCGATCCAGGACAAAGGCGCGACCGATAACAATCCCGCCCGATGCGCCCAATCCGGTAATGACCCGTCGAGCGCCCGAGGTATTTTCATCTGAAACGGTTTGCTCCGTCGGAGGAACTTGCAAGCCTTCGCTACCAACTCGTTCTTGTTGTTTCCCGAAAGTCAGACGCCCGTGGCCTCAAATCGTGACCAATGGGTTCTTATTCTTCGTCGAACTTGGCATCGACCAGTTCATTAAGCGCATCAATCGCCTGGGTGGCGTCCGGGCCTGTGGCCTCAACCTCGATCTCGGTGCCGATGGATGCGGCCAGCATCATCAATCCCATGATCGACACACCTGATACTTCTGTGCCGCGGTTGCGCACCATGATGCTCGACTTGAATTCGCCTGCCAGTTTAACAAATTTCGCAGCCGCCCGCGCGTGCAATCCGCGCTGGTTGCTGATTGTTAAAGTGCGTTTTTCCTTCTGCGCCATCTATGTCCCCGCAAGCCAGATGCGCTGTCCCGGTGCATCCGGCCCTGTTCTTTTTGTTGCTGACTTATTCCTCGCCGCTCAGCAGACGCGACGCAACGTTTATATATTTACGCCCCGCATCCTGGGCCGCGTTGACCGTTTCGGCCAGGGTGCCATCGATGCGAACAGAAGCGAGTTTAATCAGCAAAGGTAAATTAACCCCTGCGATTACCTCGACATTTGCCTGTTCCATAATGGAAATCGCCAGATTGGACGGAGTCCCGCCAAACATGTCGGTCAGAAGGACAACGCCCTTGCCGCTATCGACCTTTTCGACGCTGGAAAGAATGTCCGAACGGCGTTGTTCCATGTCGTCATCCGGCCCGATACAGACCGCTTCGACATTTTCCTGTTCGCCAACAACATGCTGCAAGGCAGATACGAACTCTTTCGCGAGATCGCCGTGGGTGACCAGCACCATCCCGATCATGCAGTATTCTCCATTTTATCACTCCCCCGAGGTCGGCTCGTCCGGCTTGTCCCGATGACTGAGATGTGTGTCATACCCCAGATCAGCAATCCAGTCATTGAGTAACCGCGCGATATACACCGAACGATGTTGACCACCTGTACATCCGACCGCAATGGTCAGATAGCTTTTACCTTCCTGCGCATAACGCGGCAAAATCGGCTCCAGCATTGCCTTAAGGCGGCTTACAAACCCGGCAAAATCCGGGTCTTCTTCTATGTATCGCCCCACGGCCGCATTCATCCCGGTCATCAGGCGAAGCTCGGGATCATAATGCGGGTTGCGCAGAAAGCGAACGTCAAAAACCAGATCGGCTTCTGCCGGCACCCCCTGGCGGAACGAAAAGCTGCGCACAAAGATCGCCATCCCTTCGGTTTCGCCAATATCAAACTGGTCCTGCAGGATCTTGCGAAGCTCGGCTGATTTCAGGCGCGATGTATCAATGCGCATATCCGCCGTAGCGGCAATCGGCGCCATCAGGCGTTTTTCATGCTCGATCGCATCGACCAAAGGCCGATCATGGTTAAGCGGATGCGGGCGTCTGGTTTCGGTAAAGCGGCGCTGCAAGACTGCTGTGTCTGCATCGACATAGATCATCAACGGGTCCATGCCCGTCTGCTTGCGCAAGCGGCCGACAATATCGACAAACTGATCAACACCGAAATCTCTGCTGCGAATATCAAGGCCAATGGCAATCGGCTGTTCCGGGCGACAGTCACTGGGCACCAGCGCGGAAAGCATCCTAAGCGGCAGGTTATCGACCGCATCAAAGCCGAAATCTTCCAAAATCTTAAGCGTGGTGGTGCGCCCCGCACCCGACACACCGGTCACAAGAACCAGGCCGCTTTTGCCATCAAATGCGCCAAGAGCCTTGTTTTGACTGTCAGAAGAATTCATCGAAGAGTTCTGCAAAGCGGATTCCTGTGGGTTACGTTTCAAGTGTCATTTCACCTGTCGCGAGCGCCAAAGCTACCCCGATCTTTGCCTCAATAGCCAGATCGGATGCACATAATGTCCAACGCGGGATCTCAATACCACAAAACTCTTCATGTTCCGGTTCCGGCATACGTTCGACCTGCGTTGGCGCGCAACTCAGATCAATCAGAACACGCACGTCGCCTTCCGGTTTTTGCGGCAGACCACGCACAATCCCGATGCCGCGTACTTCGCATAATCCGGCAATCGGTTCGGGTGCACTGGCAATCAAACGCCCGTCACGCGCCACAAGGTCGGTTCGATCATCGGAAACAAGAAAGCCGCCAGCGTCGATCAGACGCAGCGAAAGCCCGGATTTTCCAGATCCGGATGGTCCACGCAACAGCACCGCATGGGCACCGATCCGGACACAATTTGCATGAAGCTGGGACATAATGGAAAACGATGCTTGGCAGAAGTTGGGTTGTCAAACCCCAAACGCAGCAAGGGCGGCTGACTTAACCTCGCGCATAGGAAAAGCGCGCTTCTGGGTAGAAAAAAACTTAATCAAGCGGCAGGCGAATGGTGAAGATCGCACCATTGATCACGTCATCAACCATGCGATTCTGTGCGGTAAGTTCACCGTTATGGGCAGCAACGATTCGCTTTGAAATCGAAAGTCCCAGGCCGGAATGCTGGCCGAATTTCTCGCTCGACGGGCGCTCGGTATAAAACCTGTTAAAGATTGCCTCTTCCTTGCCGGGCGGGATCCCCGGCCCGTCATCCTCGATCGTGATCACCGCCCAGTTCTTGTCGCGCCAGGCGCGTACGCGCACTTCCCCGCCATCCGGGGTAAAGGTGATCGCGTTGGAAATCAGGTTCCTGAACACCTGCGTCAAACGGCTTTCAAGTGCGGGAACATTCAGATTGTCAGGGACGGAAACCTTGATCGGCGGACCATCGACATCGGCGTTATAAAGCTCACCCAATGTCGTAAGCAGCACACCCAGATCAACTTCCTCGCTTTCGGCACGCGACAGTTCGGCATCCATGCGCGAATAGTCGGAAATATCACTGATCAGACGATCAAGGCGCTGCACGTCCTCGGCGATGATTTCCATCAGGCGGCGCTGGCGTTCCGGATCCTTCAGGCGGGTCGCGGTTTCCACCGCCGAGCGCAGCGAGGTCAGCGGATTCTTGATTTCATGCGCAACATCGGCGGCAAAACGTTCAATGGCATCCATGCGATCCCACAGCGTTTCGGTCATATCGCGCAGTGTCGTTGACAGATCGCCGATTTCATCGCGCCGCCCCGAAAGATCGGGAATGGTAAACTGGCGGTTCTTGCTGCGCCGGACGCGTTCGGCCGCACGGGCCAAACGGTTAAGCGGCCGCGTAATCACACCCGCCAGATAGATCGACAACAACACGGTGATGCCAAAGGCAAAAACAAAGATTTTCAGGATATCAAGGCGCACCGCGTGCAGGGCGTTTTCAATCGGCTCGCCACTTTTGGTCAGCATGACCGATGCCAAAACCTGTTTAAAGCGCGCAACCGGGACTGACACGGACAAAACCCGGCGCCCCTGACTGTCCACACGCACCACCCCGCGCGAATAGCCCGCCAAAGCTGCGCGCACTTCGGGGTAATCCGCCGCACTTGCCACGGGCGGATCAACATAAAGCGGCAAGGGTTGTTCCCCCTCAAACAGGGTCAGAATCCCATCGGTGAGTTTGCGCATGATATCGGCAAAAGCGTCTTCTTCGCCAGGTGCTGGAAGTTCTTCGGCCTGAATGGTGCCCGCACCAAGCGACTGGATATTGCGGCTATCGGCCAAAAGGCTGCCATTGGTGGCAAAAAGGCGTGTGCGTGCGCCCGTAATCCCCACAAGTCGGCGCACCATTTCGCGCGCGACCTCGATTTTTACCCGGTTGGTCGCATCATCACTGGAACTGACCGCCGATGTCGAAAGGGC
>NZ_DBGS01000045.1:25147-36690 GCF_002295455.1 Thalassospira sp. UBA848
CGCCCCAGATACAGGATACCCGCCACCAGCACAAAAAGTGCCAGCGCGTTGACGGCCAGAATCCGCCAGGTCAACGGCGAAAAAAGCCCGTGGCGTTCCTCTATCCGTGTCGCCCGGGTTTCGGACGGACCTGTGTGCTGGTCGTGATCACCAGTCCCAAGATCGCTCATTCAAACCTGCAATAACCGGCCCGGTGTTGATCGGGCCCGCAAAAGGATGCGCGCCAAAGCCATTGCCTTGGCGCGTCAGAAAATCTCTGGTCAGCTCGCCACCGTGGCGGTGTCGCGATAACGATAGCCCACACCATAAAGGGTCTCGATTTCCTTGAATTCCTTGTCGGTCTCGCGGAACTTTTTGCGCAGGCGCTTGATGTGGCTGTCAATCGTGCGGTCATCAACATAGATGTGCTCGCCATAGGCAGCATCAATCAGCTGATCGCGGTTCTTCACATGCCCCGGATGTTTCGCCAGCGCCTGAATCAGCAAGAACTCCGTCACGGTCAGGTTCACATGCTGACCCTTCCAGCTGCACATATGGCGCGACGGATCAAGCACCAGATCACCGCGCTGCAAAACATCATCTGACCCGTTCGGGCGCACGCCGCCTGCACGCATGATTTCCGCACGGCGCAGAAGGGTGCGAATACGTTCAATCAGCAAACGCTGGGAAAACGGCTTCTTGATATAGTCATCAGCCCCCATGCGCAGGCCGGTCAGCTCATCAACCTCGTCATCCTTGGATGTCAGGAAGATCACCGGCATTTCGGTTTTCTTGCGCAAATGGGTCAGAAGTTCCAGTCCGTCCATGCGGGGCATCTTGATATCAAGCACCGCAAGATCAGGCTCTTCTTTCGTGATGGCATGAAGTGCTTCCGAACCATCAGAATATGTCAGGACCTCATATCCTTCTTCTTCCAACGCCATCGAAACCGACGTCAGGATATTCCGGTCGTCATCAACAAGTGCGATCTTACTCACCTGGACCTCATCTACTGGACAGATACATTTCACTCATTCGTCTGGTGACTATACAATTTACATTCCAATGTGGCGAAAAAATAACCACTTGCGGCATAAATAAGGCCCTTCAAATACACGTGCGTTTCAGGCCCTTGGTCATCTGTATTTGTTGACTTTATGTCGCCACGTTCCCTAATTGGCGTAAATATGTCATCCCACGCCCAACGCCCGGCACTTCAAAAGGATCCCGGATCACCGGGGGAGGTCGCGATTTTCTATTGGTTAAGCAATTTCAGCCGCGGAACCCTGATCTTTGCCGGGACGTTTATTTCGGCAATGGTGATTTGGGCGGCTGTCAGCTCGACCGGAAATCTGACCATTCGCGAACTTGAAACCACCGGCGAAGCCCGGCTGGCGCTGTATGACAGCTCATTGCGTGCGGCCATTGATCGCTATCGCTATCTCCCCTATGTCGTCGCCCGCCATCATCAGGTCACCCGCGCGGTCAAAGATCGCAGTACGGCGCAAACCGCCAACCTGTATCTTCAACAGGTCAATGATCAGTCCGGTGCGGCGGCGCTTTATATTCTTGATGACACCGGTGAAACCGTCGCTTCAAGCAACTGGAACACACCAGACAGCTTTGTTGGCGAAGACTATTCCTTCCGCCCCTATTTCAATCAGTCCTTGCAGGGCAACGAAGGGTTCTTTTTTGGCATCGGGGTCACCACCGGGCGGGCAGGCCTGTTCATTTCCAACCCGGTCCGCGACAGTGAAAATGACGAGGTCATCGGAGTCGTTGTCGTCAAACTTGAACTTGATGAAGTTGAACAGAACTGGCAGGACGCGGGCGAGACCGTTTTTGTCTCCGACGCCGACGGGGTGATTACCCTGACCAGTCAGGGGGACTGGAAATATAAAACCCTGTCCCCGCTGTCGCCGGCTGACCGTGCCCGGATCGAAAGCAACCGGCAATATCCCGGTCGCGATCTGCCATCACTTGATGTCGGGCAGCAACTGGCAAAGGGATCGGGCATCGTCGCCATTGATGGTCATCGCTACCTGTTTGACAGCAAACCGATCCGCGGCAGTGCCTGGCGGATTTTCTATCTGACATCCATGGATCAGGTTACGGACCGCCAAGGGGCGGTCATGCTGATCGCGGTGATCGCCGGGGGCATGATCATTCTGGTCATCCTGTTCCTGCGCGAACGCGAACTCAAGCTTGCCTCCCAGCGCGAAGCGCTTGAATTTGAACGTATTCAGGCGCTTAACACCCGTCTTGAAGAAGAAATCACCGAACGGCGCAAAACCGAAGAAGAACTGCGCGGCACTCAGAACGAACTGGTGCAGGCCGGAAAGCTCGCAGCCCTTGGTCAGATGTCGGCCGCCATTGCGCACGAAATCAACCAGCCGATTGCCGCCATCCGAACATTTTGCGCCAGTGCCAAACTGATGATCGAGCGCGGCAAGACCGAAAAGCTTGATCAGAACATCAATCAAATCTCCGCACTCACCGAACGGATGGGCGCCATCACCGGCCAGCTCAAGACATTCTCGCGCAAATCGACGGGGGTTCTGGAACCGGTCGATCTCAAGGTCGCACTTGATAACGCCCTGCAATTGCTAAGCCCGCAATTACAGCAGGAAGAATGCGGCATTGAATGCAATGAACCCGATACGCCGCTTGTTATTCGCGCCGACCTTGTGCGCATCGAACAGATTTGCGTGAACATTATCCGCAATGCGATTGACGCGATGGCTGGCAGCACACCCAAGCGGATCTATATTGACCTGTCTGAGTCCGGGACCGATGTCATCATGCGCATCACCGATACCGGGCCGGGCATGAATGACGAAACCCTGTCTCTTTTGTTTGATCCGTTTTTCACCACCAAGGATCCCGGTCAGGGCGTGGGATTGGGACTTTCGGTAACTTATGGCATTGTGCGGGACTTCGGCGGCAGCATAAAAGCCTATAACAGCGAAACCGCCGGGGCCTGTTTCGAAGTTCGCCTGCCGCTACTCAAGGGTAAAACACCGTGACCACCAAAGACCGCGCGCAAGACAATGACGTCGCACCGCAAATCACGCCACACATCATCATTGTCGATGATGACGAGGCCATGCGCGTCTCTCTTGCCCAATGGCTGGAACTGTCCGATTTCGACGTCACGGTGTATGAAGACGCCCGCGAAGCATTGCACGACATCAATCCCGAGTTCGCCGGGGTGATCCTGACCGATGTCAAAATGCCCAAACTTGATGGCATTACCTTTACCCGGTCCGTGTTGGCAGCCGATCCCGACATTCCCATCATCCTGATGACCGGCCACGGCGACGTGCCGATGGCGGTCGAGGCGATGAAAAGCGGCGCCTATGATTTCGTCGAAAAACCGTTCGAGCCAAAAGACATTGTCGAAAGCCTGGAACGCGCCATTGAAAAACGCCGTTTGGTGATCGAGAACCGAAACCTCCGGCGTCAAATCGAAAACCGCGGCAGCCTTGATTCACGCCTGATCGGCAATTCGGTGGCCATGCGCAACCTTAAGGATGAAATTGCCAATATCGCGCCAACAGAAGTCCCGGTTCTGATTTCCGGCGAAACCGGCACCGGCAAGGAACTGGTCGCGCGTGCCATCCATGATCTCAGCGACCGTCACGATGAAAAGTTTGTCGCAGTAAACTGTGCCGCCATCCCCGAAAGCACGGCCGAAAGCGAACTGTTTGGCCACGAAAAAGGTGCCTTTACCGGTGCCGCAAGCCAACGGATCGGCTGGATCGAACATGCGATTGGCGGCACGCTGTTTCTTGATGAAATATCAAGCATGCCGCTGGCCCTTCAGGCCAAATTGCTCCGTGTGATTGAACAGCGCGAAGTGGTGCGTCTGGGCTCCAATGCGCCGGTAAAAGTCGATTTCCGTCTGATCTGTGCCACCAACGAGGATCTGGTGGCCGCAGTTGCCGAACGCAATTTCCGCGAAGACCTGCTGTTTCGCATCAACACCTTTGAACTGTCCATCGCCCCCTTGCGCGAACGCCAGGATGATGTCGCGCTGTTGTTTGACATCTTCGCCGAACGCGCTGCCGAGCGGTTTGAACGCCCCTATGAGCGCGTCACACCAACCCTGATTGCACAACTCAGGGCGCATGACTGGTCGGGCAATGTGCGCGAACTTAAAAACATGGCCGAACGCTATGTGCTTCTGGTCGGCAGCCCCGAAGAACGCTTCAAACGCCTGTTCAAGGGCGGATTTGAACCATCCGGCCCGCAAACAACGGATCTGGCCCTTGCCGAGCAGCTTCGCGAGTTCGAGGAACGCGTCATCCGCGACGCACTGGATCGCCATGATGGCAACGTCAAATCCGTGATGGAAGAACTCGACATCCCGCGCCGGACGCTCAATGAAAAAATGAAAAAACTCAACATCCGGCGCGATAAATCGGCCTAAGTTATTGTTGCGATGCGATATTTATCTCGCACACGCAATAAGTCGGCAAGATTCCGCCGATCAATTTCGGTAAATCGGCAAGATTATGCCGAATTGCAGAATCGCCAATCCATAAGATATTGATTTATATTATTATTTTTTATTCCGGTTTTGGCATACTCATTGCGTATTAGAATCCCAAAATGATAAACTGACGAAAACACGAGGGAGGAGACCACACAGCCTGTCCAGTTCGGACGGAACAAATGGCTGTCTGAAATCATCTCTCGAACATGGTTCTGAAATGCGCCCTGTATTCTGATCAGCACCATTTGGTGCGATCATGTTCAGGTGTCCGCAAGAACCCAAAAACAACAGGCCCGCCAAACGGGTCATCGAAGAACGTGAAGAATCATATTCTCGAAAGATCCTTTGGATCTATTTGTCGTTAAGAGTGTTAACCCTAGGGAGGACTGTCATGAAGCTCCGTACTCTGCTTACAGCAGCAGCCGCAGCCATGATGCTGACCGCCGCACCCGCGTCGGCACAGCAACTGTCAATCGCAACCGGTGGTACCGGTGGCACTTATTATCCGTATGGCGGTGGCCTTGCGGAACTGATCACCAAATATGTCGATGGTTCCAGCGCCGTTGCCGAAGTTACCGGCGCGTCTGTTGAAAACATGGGCCTGATTTCGCGCGGCGACAGTGACATCGCGATCGGTCTTGCCGATACCGTCTATGCCGGCTTCACCGGCACCGGCAAATTCGAAGGCCGCACCCTTGATAACGTTCGTGCCCTGGCATCGATCTATCCGAACGCAGTTCAGATCGTCACCATGGCTGACAGCGGCATCAACGGTCTTGCCGATCTTAAGGGCAAACGCGTTTCTGTCGGCGCACCGGGTTCGGGTACCGAAGTTTCGGCACAGACCCTGCTGAACGCCAATGGCATCACCTATGATGACATCGAAGAACAGCGCCTGAACTTCAACGAAACCGCAGATGCCCTTCGTGATGGTGACATCGACGCCGGTTTCTGGAGCGTTGGTCCGCCCACCAGCTCGATCCTGAACCTCGCAACCACGCGCGACATCAAGCTGATCGCGCTGACCGATGACGAAATCCTTGCTGCACTGGATGCAGAACCGACCTTTGCACCGTACGCGCTGCGTACCGGCATCTACGAAGGCGTAACCGCACCGGTTAACACCATTTCGACCCCGAACGTTCTGTTCGTGAACGAAGAAATGGACGAGGAACTGGCTTATCAGATCACCAAGACCCTGTTTGAAAAGGTCGAAGAACTGATTGCCATCCACCCGGCAGCAAACGACACCACGGTTGATTTCGCTCTGAATTCGACCCCGATCCCGATGCATCCGGGTGCGCTTCGTTACTACGAAGAAACCGGCATGCCGATTCCGCCGAAGCTGATGCCGTAATCGGATGCTTCTGCAAATGTTTGGGCGGCCATTATTGGCCGCCCTTCTTCTCTTGATAGTGGCATGTTCTGGTCCGGCCCGTCAGGACCACGTCAAGCCCGGCACCGTGATTGACCATCTTGAAGTCATCGGTGCGGACGGGACGCTTCTGGCCAGAACCGAAATTCCACGTCAATCCGGCTGGTGCCTGTATTGGAACCATTCTGTGACCGGTGATGGCGTAATCGACTGTTATGTCGATGATCTGGGCAAGATGGTTCTCCATCGCGCCTATCAGCCCGACTTCGCTGCAGGTCTTGGTCATTACCCAGGTCGTGGTATTCTGACCAGCGCAGAAGGGGGCGGATACTGGATCGAAGATATCGACGAACCTGTGCGCGGCAACGCCTATGTGCTACGCGTGGGGTCACTTGCGGTAAATCATCGCATCGTCACAGACAGTGACGAGATCAACCTTTCAAAGATGGCTGAACACACCCGTGTCACCATCCGCCTTGATACCGGGGAATAAGTTTAATGTCCGAACCGGCACCGCTTCCGTCCATGACGGATAAATTGCCACAGCCACGAATGGTTATGTGGGCAATTTCAATTGTTGCAGTCGCACTTTCTTTGTTCCAGATGTATGGCGCAGGGATCGAACCGCTTGGCCTGTTCTATCAACGCAGTATCCACCTTGCGTTTGTGATGTTCCTGGCCTTTTTGATGTTCCCGGTGTTTGGCAGCAACAAAAAGCGCGGCGCACTTGGCTGGCTGATTGATATCGCCTTCCTTGCCGGTGCCTTTGCCACGGGCTTCTACCTGACCTTCTATCTTGATGAAATTATCAACCGCGCCGGTTTCTGGAGCGACACCGACCTGATCATCGGCGTCATCGCCACGGTCACCGTGCTGGAGGCCAGCCGCCGTGCAGTCGGCCTTGGCATGACCGTGATCGGCATTGTCGCCATCATCTATGCCCTGTCGGGTCCCCGCGGTGCCCTGCCCTGGGTTGGCGAATGGCTGCCGGGCATTCTGTCCCACCGCGGCAACAGTGTTGATCGGCTGGTTGGTCAGCTTTACCTCGGTCAGGAAGGCATCTATGGCCTGCCGATGGGGGTTGCTGCGACCTATATCTTCATGTTCGTGCTGTTCGGGGCATTCCTTGAAGTGACCGGTGCCGGCAAATTCTTTATCGACATGGCCTATGCCGCAACGGGCAAAAAGCCCGGTGGTCCGGCCAAGGCCGCTGTTCTGGCATCGGCTGGTATGGGTTCGATCAGCGGGTCGGCCATTGCCAATGTCGTGACGACCGGTGCTTTTACCATTCCGCTGATGAAGCGCCTTGGCTATCGCCCGGCACAGGCAGGCGGCGTCGAAGCGGCTGCTTCCACCGGCGGGCAGATCACTCCGCCGCTGATGGGGGCGGGTGCCTTCCTGATTTCCGAATATACGCAGGTCCCCTACCTCGAAATCGTTCTGGTTTCGATTTTCCCGGCGGTTCTCTATCTCGGCACGGTTTATCTGTTCGTGCATATCGTTGCCCTGAAACAGGGTATGCGCGGTATGCCGGTCGAAGAACTGCCCGACTGGAAACAGGTTCTTAAGGAAGGCTGGCAATTCATCTTGCCGCTGGGTGTGCTGATTTACCTGCTGGTGCTGAACATATCGCCGATGCGTGTCGGCTTCTGGGCGATCCTTTCCGTGATTGGCGTTGCCGCCCTGCGCTATGCGCTGTGGTTCTTTATTGTCGCCCCGCAAAATGGCGAAAAACCAAGCCATGACAAACTGGTTGCCGCCATTCGCAAGGGCATCGCAATCACCATCGCGGCCCTTGAACTTGGTGCGAAGAACGCCGTTGCCGTTTCCATGGCCTGTGCGGTTGCCGGGATCATTGTCGGCGTTGTCGGCCTGACCGGTCTGGGTCTGAAATTCTCGTCCATGATGATCGCGTTTTCGGGTGGCAACATCGTTCTGGCACTTATTCTGGTGCTGATCGCCAGCCTGATCCTTGGTATGGGCCTGCCGGTGACGGCATCCTATATCGTGCTGATCGTGCTGGTTGGCCCGGCACTTTCGAACGAGTTCGGCATCCCGCTTCTGATCGCCCATCTTGTGGTCTTCTGGTACTCGCAGGACAGTAACGTCACACCGCCCATTGCATTGGCGGGCTTTGCGGGGGCGGCCATTGCCAACGCAAGTCCCATGGAAACCAGTGTGCAGGCGTGGAAGTTTGCCAAGGGTCTCTATCTGATCCCGGCCTTCATGGTGTTTAACCCGGAAATCATCGAAGGCGGCGCAATCGAGCTCGTTCTGTGGACCGGCTTTACCGCCATCCTGTGTCTGGTTGCCTTTGCAGCCGCCCTTGAAGGCTTCCTGTTTGCCACCATGGATGTGTTCTCGCGGATCATCATCGTTCCGGCGACCATCGGTGTCTTCTATCCCGACTTCCGCGCCGAAGTCGCAGGTACCGTCGTGCTTCTTGCGGTTCTGGCCATTAACTGGTGGCAGGGCAAAAAGAACACCCCGACACCGGCTGTCGCCGCAAGCTAAACCTTTCCTTCCTCAAGGAAACTCAAAGCCCGCAGTTCCCGCTGCGGGCTTTTTCTTTGCGCGCCCCATCCATGCGGGCAGGTAGACAGGCCGCGTTCGCACAGATAAATTCCTCATACTATTTCGACCTTAAATCGCGCGCCCCACTCATACCTTGCCGGAATCCGCATGCAATTTTTCACCTTGCTTCGTCAGGCACCGCGCCAGCTGGCCTTTGGCGCGCTGCACAGTTTCGGCTCCTCGTTCGGGCAGACGTTTCTGGTTGCGCTGTTTGTGCCCTTTATCTCGGCAAGCTTGGCACTCAATGAAACCGAATTTGCCAATATCTATGCCGGGATCACCATCGCCAGTGCGCTTTGCCTGCCAGTGGTGGGGCGCTGGATCGACAAGGTGGATATCCTGTCTTACAGCTTGGCAACCATGGCGCTTCTCGCACTTGGGTGTGTGATGATTTCACTCGCCGGCAATGTCTGGATGCTGATCGCCGCCCTGTTTGTCTTGCGTCTGGCCGGGCAAGGCTTGATGAGCCATGTCAGCATGACCGGCATCGCGCGGTATTTTTCCCGCAGTCGTGGACGGGCGCTGGCGATTGCCAGTTTCGGCTTCCCCCTGGCAGAGGCCATCCTGCCCGCGACCTTGCTGGCCCTGATTGCCGCTTTTGGCTGGCGCTATACCTATGCCGGGTCGGCGGTCTTCATTCTGGTCATTCTGCTGCCGGCTGCGATCTGGCTTATTCGCGGGGATGCGAAATTCCGCAAGGCGCCCACAAGATCACCGGCAAAATCAAACGAGTCGCCAAACACATCTGCCGCAACCAACGCCGCCCCATCCAACGCCGATAGCACCGAGTCCCCGTCGCCTGACGCTTCAATTGATCATCCGCGCCTGTTCAAATCGCTTTATGTCTGGTTCTGCATGCCGATGCTGGCCGCACCGCCGCTGATCATGACCGCCCTGTTTTTCCATCAGGGGGCCATTTCCACCCACAAGGAAATTGAACTGGGGTGGTTTGCCGCCGGGTTCACGGTTTTTGCCATCACATCGGTACTGGGCGCGTTTGGCAGTGGTCCGCTGATTGACAAGCATTCGGCCCGCCGCCTGTTTCCCTGGCATCTGATCCCGATGATGGTTGGCATAGCCATTCTTGCCCTTACAACCACGCCATGGGTGATCCTGATTTACATGGGGCTGGTGGGCATTACGGTCGGCTTTGCCACGACACTGCGCACTGCCATCATCCCGGAATTGGTCCCGCTTGATGAAATTGGTGCGGTGCGCAGCACCTTGACCGCCGTGATGGTTCTGGCATCCGCGATGGGACCGGCAATTTATGGCTGGATGTTTGCCGCCGACATTTCGATTGCGATGATGCTGGTCGTTACACTGATTGCATCCGCTGTGGTCAGTATTGGCTCGTGGTTCTCGGAACGGCCGGGGTTCTATGTGCCGCCAAACATTGCGCCCAAAGAAAGCCATTAGGGAAAGCCATTCGGGATAGGGGCCCGGACCCGAACAAAAAATGACCCGAACAAAAAATGACCCGAACAAAAAATGACCCGAACAAAAAAATGGCCCGGAACACAAAAGTGTCCGGGCCAGTCGGGAAAACAGCGTCAAATAGGGAGGAAGACGCTAGATAGAAACCGTAGTCGTAGTCCCTGCCTGCGGGAGCACCTCTTGGGGAGGAAAATCAATCGGCGCTCGACCGCATGCAGTTAGGTCGTCAGTTAGGCAGCACCGCCAACGGTGCCAGCCGGATGGTTTACGTCGGCTGATTTCTCGGAACCTTTGAACAGGTTACGGAAGAAGGAGCCTACGAATTCAGCGCGGAGCTGCTGACCCTTGCGTACACCTGCCTCGATTTCAGTGGTGGAGATGTAACGGGTGGTGATTTCTTCGTAAGTGGCCATGGTGACCTCCTGAAATTTCGTTCGTTGCGACCCATGTCGCTCTCGATGAACTCAATGTAATTTCCTTTACGGGGAAAGAGAATTACCTCAATATGCACATTACTTGTGAATGAGCGTCATAAATAGGAAGCTGAAATATGGATCGCGCCGCGGAAATGGAAATCTTTGTCCATGCTGTCGAGGAGGGAAGCTTCTCGGCCGCTGCCCGGACAATGCGCCTGTCACCGTCAGCCGTCTCGAAATACATCTCGCGCCTTGAGGATCGCCTCGGCGCGCGTCTTTTGATGCGCACCACGCGTCAGCTTAGCCTGACCGAAGAAGGCCGTGCCTTTTACGAACGCGCGCGCACCATCCTGAACGAGATCGAAGAAGCCGAAGAAGTCGTAACACAGCTTTATGCCGCCCCGCGCGGGACATTGCGCATCAACGCATCGGTTGCCTTCACCAAAATGCAGGTGGTGCCCCTGATCCCGGAATTCCTGGCGCGCTATCCGGATGTGCGGATTGAACTGACCCTTGATGACAAATTCACCGATCTGGTCAACGATGGCTATGACCTTGCCATTCGTCTGTCGGCACTTGAGGATTCATCCCTGATTGCGCGTAAATATGCCGTCAACCGCCGCATGATCGTCGCATCGCCGGAATATCTGGAAAAGAACGGCATTCCGCGCAAGCCACAGGAACTTGAAAACCACAACTGTCTGCATCTGTCATCGCGCGAAAGCTTTAACGACTGGCATTTCGAAACCCCGGATGGCCATGTGTCCTTCCGTGCGCAGGGGTCTTTCTCTGCCAATGACGGCGACGTGCTGCACGAAGCGGTTCTGGCCGGGCTGGGCATGGCGCGACTGGCGGAATATCTCGTGCACGAAGATATCCGCACCGGTCGCCTGACCCCGGTTCTGACCGAATATGTCCATGATCAGGCGTGGATTTCGGCGGTGTATCCCCATAAACGCCACCTGTCGCCAAAGGTCCGTGCCTTTGTTGACTTTCTGGCGGAAAAATTCACCCCGGTCCCGCCATGGGAGCTTGGCTTCCGCGATGCCCGTGCGGTCACCCGCAACAGCGACGGCACCACCGACACAGCAGCCGCGGCACGCGATCGCGCCAAATAGCGCACCTAAGCCGACCGATCAAGCGCCTAGAAGGGCAGGGCTTTCTGGTAGGCCGCGAAATCAAACCGGAACTGCAGTTCCGATGAGTTGGAAAGATCATCAAGAATGCGGCTTTCGCCTGTGCGCGCAAAGCCGCATTTTTCATA